>CAJWUS010000085.1 GCA_913047525.1 uncultured Flavobacteriales bacterium
ACTCACAGGTCGGACCTCCTTCTTGCTCTGGCAAAGCAGGTTTATCAAATCCAGCGCCTCTTCTATTATCATCTGGGCAAAACTGACATTTTGTAAATTCTTTTATGGTTTGGGCTTTGAAATATTGCTTATCTGCATATTTGCCATTTTGCAAATACATTTGCATCATAATAGACAAATCGTTGGCATTAGAGAAAAGTCCTGCATGTCCACCAACACCCCCTAGCATTGCAGCCCCCATATCATGCACATCTCCAATAAGTAACTGATCTCTGAAATAATCATCCTTTTCAGTAGGTACAATTCTGCCTTTCTCCAATCTTGATTTTGGAAGAAAACCCATAGTGGATAAACCCAAACTTTGATAAAAATTTTCTTTAACTAATTTATCAAGTGATTGATTGTAGTGTTTTTCAATTATGTCTTTGAAAAGATAATAACCTAAATCGGAATACTGATACTCTTTTTCTTCTAGTAAGTCAGATTCCAACACTTGCTTTAAAATACTATCAGGATAGCTGTGATGCAAATACAAATCTTTCGCAACTTTTATGGGGTATTTCTCAGAATAGCTATTATGGTAAAGCGTATCTCGCAAAGTTGTATCTTCTTCTATTGTTTCTCTGTAAAAAGGAATCCAGGATTGCAAACCAGACTGATGTGCCAATACTTCCTTTACTCTTAAATGCCCTTTATTGGTGGTGTAAAGCGATTTGTCTAATTTTCCCATTTTATAATCTAAAGAAAAATCTCCTTCTTCACCCATTTGCATTAGCATGGGGATGGTTGCAGCAATTTTTGTGATAGATGCTAAATCGTAAATGTCTGTATTTTTTACTTGTCTTTTCTTACTATAAGTATGATATCCGTAAGATTTATGAAAAAATACTTTACCTTCCTTGGCAATAAGAATTTGACAGCCAGGAGTTGCTTTCTGATTAATGGCATTCTCTGCCAAACTATCTATTTTGTAAAGCAAAAATTCATTTACCCCAACCTCTTTTGGAATAGTATATTTAATGCGAAATGCTTTTGTACTTAGACCGGATTTATTTTTAAAATGAAGAGTAGAGACTGGTAATCTCCCATTCATTACTATGCCACCAAAAATAGCTTGGGCAGTAAGCTCTTGGGTTATTTTACTATTTTGATAAGCCATTATAAAACCATCAAAACTGTTTGTAAAAAGGAAATGATTGATGGTGTAAGGGTTTGCAAAAACCGATACAACTACTTTGGATTGAATAGCAAGTGTTTGCAAAAATAAATCGGTATTTCTTGCAATCTTATGTGTCTTCCAAGGGCTTTCGTTAGATTGGTGAATACTTGCAACTACCAGATTAAATCCAACTAATTTATCCAAGAGTTCTCTTTGCATTTCTGAGCTAGGGCTTTCATCAATGGAAAAATGAGTAATATGAGCATAATTAGATAGCATATTGGTAAAATGTTCTGAATTTCCTCCAATCGTAATAGCTGCTATCTTTAAAGTATCTAAGCGCTGAAATGGAATGAGGTTTTCATAATTCTGTAAAAGTGTGAGCGAATTTTCTACTAATTTTCTATTTACCAATTCAGCATCAGAATTATTAATTCTAGAAGTTATATTCTTAATGTTGATTGGCAGAATACTATCAAGTCCCATCCATTTTTTTGCCATAAGAATCTTTTTGCATCTAGCATCAATCTCCTCTTGCGTGATTTTTCCGTCCAAAATCGCCTTCTGAATTTTTTCTATTGCTACTGGCACATCTTCCGACATGAGTAAAATATCATTTCCGGCAAGTAGAGCTTTTACATCTAATTCTCCTGCCTGAAAAAATTTACTTACACCTTTCATATTAAGTGCATCTGTAAAAACCAAGCCCTGAAAACCTAGCTCTTTCTTCAAGAGGTTTGTTACTACTTTTTTAGATAAGGAAGATGCAAGGTTCTTTGTTGCATCAATGACTGGAATCCTGAGATGTGCTACCATAATACTTCCTAGACCTTTAGTAATCAAATGCCTAAAAGGGGCTATTTCAGTTGTATTTAATCGATATCTGCTATGCCGAATTACCGGAAGAGTTTCATGTGAATCTGAATCGGTATCCCCATGACCAGGGAAATGCTTGGCACAAGCTAAGATACCATTGTCTTGCATTCCTTGCATATAAGCGGCAGAAAATTTTGATACCTTTTTGGGTGATTCACCAAAAGAGCGGTTCCCAATTATAGGGTTTTTTGGATTACTATTAATATCCGCAACTGGTGCAAAATTGATATTCACTCCAAGTAATTTACACTGTTTTGCGATTTGCTCTCCCATTTTATAAATCAAATCATCATCCTGGATAGCGCCCAAACTCATTTGCCAAGGAAATCGCATTACAGAATCTAAACGCATAGAAAGCCCCCACTCGGCATCCAATGCAATCATAAGTGGCGTTTCGGAAAGAGATTGAAAATCATTTGTAAGCTTTGCTTGTTTTTCTGGGCTTCCTTGTAAAAACATCAAACCGCCAATTTTGTAATCTTTTATAAGTGCGGAAATTTCCTCTTTATCAAGAGTAGCTTTGTTAGAATATGCCGCCACCATAAAAAGCTGTGCAATGCGATCTTGCTCTGATAAATTTGCTAAAATGCTATCTGCCCAATGTGTGTTTTCAGAATGAAAAACTGGCTCCCAAAGCTCTTGTGGAAAAGCAGTCTGCACAAAAATTACAAAGAAAATAAATGCTATTAAAATTTTATTTATCACAGATTGTAAAAGTAAAAATTTATGTTTTTTAATAGAAGTTAGATTTTGTCAATTATGAACAATTATAAAAGTCATTTTCTATTCGATAAAATGAATATTTACTTAATTTTGTGAAATGCAAGCGCCAAGAATCCCTTCCTTTTTTAAAATACCTAAATCAAAATTATTTGACTATAAACCAAGGTATTACGATCAAAGGAAAGAAGCATTGGAACAACTCAAAAAAGATGGAAAAAGAACAAAAGGTCTGTTTTTTGACAGAAAAAAACAAAAAAGTGCAACAGGAAACAGATCAAAAAGAATAATTTTTATCATTATTACCTTACTTTTGTTAACCTATTTAATTTTATCATAAAAAATACACATTGGATATTATTCAATTACTTCCTGAACATGTGGCAAACCAAATTGCAGCCGGAGAGGTTATTAGGCGCCCCGCTTCCGCTGTAAAAGAAATGTTGGAAAATGCGCTTGATTCTGGCGGAACAAATATCAAACTTTATATAAAAGATTCTGGAAAAACACTTTTGCAAGTGGTGGATAATGGATGCGGAATGAGTGAAGCAGATGCTCGGATGAGTTTCGAAAGACATGCTACCTCCAAAATAAATAATGCAGATGATTTGTTTGCCATCAAAACCATGGGTTTCAGAGGAGAAGCAATGGCATCTATGGCGGCAATAGCACATGTGGAAATGAAAAGCAAGCTTACTGAAAAAGAGTTAGGAACACATATTATTATTGAAGGAGGCCAAGTGAAAAAACAGGAAGGTTGTTCCTGTGCAAACGGCACTTCAATATCTATCAAAAATTTATTTTACAATGTACCAGCTCGCAGAAATTTCCTAAAGTCAGACAAAGTGGAAACAAGGCATATAATGGAACAGTTCAGCCGAATTGCCTTGGCAAATCCTGATATTAATATGAGCTTGCATTTAGATGATGTGGAATATTTTCATTTAGAAGAATCAAACAAAAGACAAAGAATTGTAAGTGTTACTGGTGCAAAAAGCAATCAAAAATTAGTGCCTATTAAGGAACAAACTACCCTAGTAAACATTAGCGGATTTATTGGAAAACCTGAGTTTTGTAAACGAACGCGTGGTGAACAATATTTCTTTGTAAATAACCGATTTATCAAAAGCCCCTACTTGCATCATGCTGTTAAAAAAGCTTATGACGGCTTGATTCCAGACAATTATTTCCCCTCTTACTTTTTGTATTTAGATATTGATCCAAAGTTAATTGACATCAATATTCATCCTACAAAAACAGAGATAAAATTTGAAGATGAGAGGTCAATTTACGCTATTATTCGTTCAGCTGTAAAACATTCCTTAGGAAAATATAATGTAGCACCAACTATCGATTTTAATCAGGAAACTTCATTCGATATTCCTGTTATGGAGAAAGGGAAAGCCTATACTCAGCCAAAAGTAAAAGTAGATACTAATTTCAATCCTTTTGAAAAAGAAAAGCCTACTGAAATATTTTTGTGGGAAGATATTGTTGAAAAAGCGAATATTCAGCAGGAAATTGAAGTAGATTGGACTCAGGAAGTTCAAGAAAAACAACTGCTGCAAATTAAAAATCAATTTATTTTACTAGAAGGGAAAGGAGAGCTGCTTATTATTCATCAGCAAAGAGCACACGAAAGAGTTCTTTTTGAATACTATCAAGATTTACTGGAAAACAAAAAAGTAGAATCCCAACAATTAGCTTTTCCATTTAATATTACATTCTCTAATTCTGATTATTTATTAATAACACAGATTGAAGAGTCTTTGCATAATTTAGGGTTTAGCTTTAAATTAAAAGATAATAGTATAGAAATAAATGGAATTCCTCCTGAGTGTACAAAGGAAAATCTAGAAGCTATCTTTGAAGAAATTTTGGAGCAAGAAAAAAATGATGATAAATTAGAAATTGCAGTAAAAGAAAAAATAGCAAAAGTATTAGCTAAAAATATAGCAATTAAAAAAGGGATGAAAATAGAGCAAAAAGAAATGAAAGTACTTGTAAGTAATTTGTTTGCTTGCAATTTACCAAGTATTTGCCCAAGTGGTAACCCAACAATTATTAATTTGGCTTTAAACGACATTACAAAACATTTCTAGCATGGATTATCGACCAGGAAATTTTAAGCATTTACCAGAAGTAGTGAAAAACTTACTCATTATAAATGGATTGTTTTTTTTAGCAACCATCACATTGGATGGTATGGGATTTGATATGTACCAATTTTTCGGGCTTCATCAGTTTCAGTCTAACGATTTTAAACCCCATCAATTGGTTACCCATTTATTTATGCATGGAAGTTTCACCCATCTCTTCTTTAATATGTTTGCCCTTTGGATGTTTGGAAAAGTTCTAGAAAATGTATGGGGAGGAAAGAGGTTTTTAGTCTATTACATGATAACAGGATTAGGTGCAGCATCACTTCATTTAGGCGTAAGTCAATATGAGATTTTGAGTTTGCAAGCACAAATTAGCAGCAATGATTTAAATACAATCCTTAATGAAGGTAGTAATATCTTAGCTAGCGGACAAAATTACACAAACCCAATTATGGGTAAACTGAATCTGTTAATACACACCCCAACAGTTGGGGCTTCTGGGGCGGTTTTTGGCGTGTTATTGGCTTTCGGCATGCTTTTTCCAAATGCACTTTTATACATCTATTTAGCGATTCCTATCAAGGCAAAATATTTTGTAATCCTTTATGGACTTTTAGAATTGTATGCTGGAATTAGCAATAATCCGGCCGATAATGTAGCACACTTTGCACACTTAGGTGGTATGATATTTGGCTTTTTTCTAATAAAATATTGGCGTAAAAATTCAAATACCT
>CAJWUS010000086.1 GCA_913047525.1 uncultured Flavobacteriales bacterium
TGCGTACGGTAATTTTGGTAATTCGAATGACATAATATTTAGTTTTAGTTAATAGTTTATAATAAGATTTGCCAAGCATCTTTTGTTTTTTCTTGACTTAAAAATTCTTTGGCTAAAATATGTTTTTCTTTTAAGGACTTATTTTCTCTTAGAGGGAAAAGCTCTTTTTTAGGAACATCTTCTGAAGAAGCTAAAATAGCCAACTCATTTCCAGTTAAAATCTTTGAATTTCTAATTTCCTCAGGTAAATTATCAATACCCATCCCCAATTTTGAAATAGGCTTTGTAATTTTATATAAAGATTCGTTGGTAGTTTTTCCGTACCAATCTGATCCATGTCGGCTTACAATTTTTAGTTTAAAAGGATCTATATCCTCATTTTCATCTAAAACATTTTCATCAATATGCACTTTTAAAATTTCAGAGAGCACTAAACTTCCCGCTCCACCTCTTTCTCCTAAAACAATAATATCATTTATTTTACATTCAAAATTTATAGGAGATTCTCCGATTCTATAGGGAGAAACTAAATCAGATTTTATTTCAGTAAGTCCTGCTTTTTCAAATTCATTAACCCCTTTATCGTAACTACAAGAAGATAAAGAAACTTGTTGTGCAATTTGTTCAGTTACTAATCCAACAACACATTCTTTAATCTCTAACACATTTTCTAAAGTATGTTTGTTGGTGCCAAATTGCCCACTTTTTACAGGAGAGAAAATTAAGATAGGAGGATTTACAGAAAAAACATTAAAAAAGGAAAAAGGAGCTAGATTTCTATTTCCATCTTTGTCAATTGTACTCACCAATGCTATTGGCCTTGGCGTTACTGCAGATGAAAGAAAACCGTACAAACCTTCAGTTTCTCCTTTTGTTATGTCTAAAGTTTTAATCATTTTTTAAGTTTTAAAATAGAGTGGCTAGTTGCAACTTTCATGATTTTGTTTTTTATTTCCCCAATCCCCTCAATTTGCATTTCAATTTCATCACCTTCTTTTATCCATCTTTCTGAGTAGTTTGGAGTTTCTCTTTTTTTAGTTCCATTTAACTCTAACAAACATCCTGTCCCTACCGTCCCGGACCCTATTACATCTCCTGGATAAAGCTCTACTCCATAAGAAGCCCTTTCAATTATTTCGGCAAATGTCCAATTCATATCTTTCGTATTTCCCTTAGAAAGTAGTTCCCCATTTACAAAACACTTCATTTCCAAATTGTATTTTTTCCCTGAGGGGGTGTCGATACTCTTGTGCTCTAGTTCGTCAGGTGTAACTAAACATGGGCCTAAGATATTGGCAAAATCCTTTCCTTTTGCAGGCCCTAAATTTAATTTCATTTCCTCCATTTGCAATGTTCTTGCACTCAGATCATTTAAAATTGTAAAACCGGCAATATGTTTGTCGGCATCCTTAGCTAATATATTTTTCCCAGCCTTTCCAATTACGATTGCAAATTCTAGTTCATAATCTAGCTTCTCAAGATGGTCAGGCATTAGTTCAATATTTTCATTTGTTCCAAAAATCGCATTATGATTTGAAAAATAAAAAACTGGAAATTGATCAAATTCTGGAATCATTGCAGCCCCTCTATTTGCTCTTGAGGTTTCGACATGTTGTCTAAATGCATAAGCGTCTCTAAGTGAATTTGGATTTGGGATTGGACATAGAAGAGTAATGTTATTAAGATCATTCTTAAGGCAATCTCCAT
Source organism: uncultured Flavobacteriales bacterium (assembly GCA_913047525.1). The sequence goes on from CAJWUS010000086.1 coordinate 1,708, forward strand.
TCAAAATAAATTCAGCTATTTGATTTTGATAATTATCCTTTTGGATTAATTCAATGATTGAAATATTTCCATAATACTTATTCAGATTATAAACTATATTATTTTTTAAAACACCTATTTGATGCTGATTAGAATCTTCTTTTTTATAGGTGATTAGTTTCATTTACTGCAAAAATATAATTTTAATTTTTAGGATATACAAAAATCATCTTTTGTTTATGTTTTATATCATATATTTGCACAAAACAATATAAAATGCCAAGATATCATAAGTTGGGTAAAATGCCACATAAAAGACATACTACTTTTAAAAAAGATGATGGTGGCTTGTATCAAGAGGAGCTTTTTGGAACAGCAGGATTTTCTGGGATGTCATCTTTAATTTATCATTTGTACCCACCTACTGTGGTTTCAGAGGTAAAAAAAATAAAAGACACAACACCTCAAATTGCAATCGAAAAAAATATGAAAGCAATGAGCTTTCAAGGGTTTTCAATACCGGAAGAAAATGAATATATTGACAGCAGGAAGGTTCTTTTTGTAAATAATGATTTACATATTGGTTTAGCTCGCCCTAAGTCGTTCTCTAAAGATTATTTTTTCAGAAATTCAGATGCAGACGAAATGCTATTTGTACACGAGGGAAATGGAAAACTTAGAACAATGTATGGAAATATCGACTTTAAATATGGAGATTATTTAATAATTCCAAGGGGAGTAACTTATCAGATTGATTTTCAAACAGAAGAAAATAGATTACTTTTTGTAGAGTCTTTTTCACCAATATTAACCCCTAATAGATATAGAAATAATTTTGGTCAGCTTTTAGAGCATTCTCCATTTTGTGAAAGAGATTTCAGATTACCAGAGAATTTAGAAACACATGATGAAGAGGGGGAGTTTAAAGTTTTATCAAAAAAACAAGGGGTACTTTGGGGATATACACATGCGAATCATCCTTTTGATGCAGTAGGTTGGGATGGGTTCCATTACCCATATGCATTCTCAATTTTTGATTTTGAACCAATTACAGGAAGGGTTCATTTACCACCCCCAATCCATCAGCAATGGGAAGCTTCAGGTTTTGTAGTATGTTCTTTTGTGCCAAGATTATATGACTATCATCCGGAGGCAATCCCCGCTCCTTATCATCATTCTAATATTGATTCGGAAGAGCTATTATATTATGTGGATGGGGATTTTATGAGTAGAAATAATATACAAAAAGGTCAGATAACCTTACATCCTGGAGGAATTCCTCACGGGCCTCATCCAGGAGCAATTGAAAGAAGTGTTGGAAAAAATTCTACAGATGAACTTGCTGTAATGATTGATCCTTTTAATCCGGTTATGATTACAGAAGAAGCACTGAAACTAGAAGTAGATGATTATTATAAAAGTTGGAAATAAAAATAAATAAATGAAAGATTTAACACAAGTAAAGAATTTTAATTACGGATTAGAAAAGATATTCTCTGAAGCAGAAGATTTCTTGCCAATTATGGGAACGGATTATGTTGAATACTATGTAGGGAATGCAAAACAAGCGGCCCATTTTTATAAAACAGCTCTTGGATTTCAATCTCTTGCATATGCTGGATTAGAGACAGGAATGAAGGACAGAACATCCTATGTGGTAGTACAAGATAAAATTAAATTAGTTTTTACAACTCCTCTGCCAGGACCTGAGAGCACTTTTATTGATGATCATATTACAAAACATGGCGATGGAGTTAAAGTTATTGCTCTTTGGGTTGAGGATGCAAAAAAAGCGTGGGAGGAAACTACTAAAAGAGGAGCTAAATCTTATTTTCAGCCAAGAACAGAAAAAGATGATAATGGAGAAGTTGTAAGATCTGGAATCCATACTTATGGTGATACGGTTCATATTTTTGTAGAACGTAGAAACTACAATGGAGTATTTATTCCAGGATTTGAAAGGTGGGAATCTTCTTATAATCCAACTACTTGTGGATTAAAATATATTGATCATATGGTAGGTAATGTAGGCTGGGGAGAGATGAATATTTGGGCAAAATTTTATAATGAAACTATGGGCTTTGCAAACCTAATTACTTTTGATGATAAAGATATTTCTACTCAATACACTGCACTTATGAGTAAGGTAATGACTAACGGAAACGGGAGAATTAAATTCCCAATAAATGAGCCAGCTGAAGGGAAAAAGAAATCACAAATTGAAGAATATTTAGATTTCTATGGCGGACCAGGTTGCCAGCATATTGCAGTAGCAACTGATGATATTGTTTTTACTGTTTCTGAAATGAAGAAAAGAGGAGTAGAGTTTTTATATGTTCCAGGAACATATTATGATACTGTTGGAGGAAGAGTGGGAGAAATAGAGGAAGATATGAGTATTTTGAAACAACATGGTATTATGGTTGATAGAGATGATGAGGGGTATTTATTACAAATATTTACCAAGCCATTAACTGATAGACCAACACTCTTTTTTGAAATTATTCAAAGAAAGGGGGCTCAATCTTTTGGAAAAGGGAACTTTAAAGCTCTTTTTGAATCTATTGAGGCAGAACAAGAAAGAAGAGGTACTTTATAAATGTTGAACCGATTTATAATAGCATGTATAGCTTTATTTACATTTACTGCTTGTGCTCAAAATGATGACAATCAAAAACAAACAATTATGCTAAATATAGGAGATATAGCACCTGCAATAAATTCCATTGATGAAAATGGAGAAGTAATTACTTTAAGTCAGTTTAAAGGAAAGAAAGTTATATTGTATTTTTATCCAAAAGACATGACTCCTGGCTGCACTATGCAATCTTGTAATTTAAGGGATAACTACCAGCTTTTATTGGATAATGGATATGTAGTTTTGGGTTGTTCTGCTGATAGCCCAGAAAGACATCTGAAATTTATAGCAAAACATGAGTTACCTTTCCCGTTAATTTCTGATAAGAGCAAGGAGGTGTTAAATGCTTATGGAGTATGGGGCCCTAAGAAGTTTATGGGAAGAGAGTATGATGGAATACATAGGACAACTTTTGTGATTGATGAAAAGGGAGTTATAGAGGATATTATTACAAAAGTAAAAACAAAAGAACATACAAACCAAATCTTAAAATAGCTTCTCACATAACAATATCAGGGGCTATAAGTTCATACCCAAACATCTCAAAGTCCTTTTTATATATTTTATATACTATCTGTGCAGTTTTTGGATAAGCAATGTATAATTCTTTCCAATTCGTAATTGACTTTTTTTATCAGAGAATCCTTTTAATTTAAACAGTTTCTCGGAGATAGTAGTGCCAGCACATTTTGTGGGGTGAATTAATATAATCTTATCTAAAATTGAAGCAATTATTTTGACTTAAAAGACCATCTTATGTTAAAAATAGCTATAACATCACCTTCATTATCAGTTGCGGTAGTTATTATATCTATGGTTTGCCCTTCTTTTGTAATGATACTTTTATTTATACAATTTTCTATCTCTTTTCCCTGACTACAGGTGAAACTAATAAGTCCAACTGCTTTTTTTGAAAATTCAATATTAACCCCTACAATTAACATTGAGATCTTTGGATTGTTTTTGTAAATAAAGCTTGCCGCTAATATGCCAGAAGCCAACTCTCCCGCCATAGATAGGGCTGCAAAATAAATAGATTTAAAAGGGTTTTTATTTAAAAAACTATACTTTAGTTGTATTGTAGCATGGGTATCGTTTAAAGATTTTAGTCTAACTCCAGCTAAAAATGCTAATGGTAGTTTTAAGATTAAAAATAATTTAAAGAAAATGGGGTTTAGCATTTTCTGTTGGA
>CAJWUS010000087.1 GCA_913047525.1 uncultured Flavobacteriales bacterium
GCTATACATTTACTATTTATGATTCCTACGGTGATGGTATTTGTTGTAGTTATGGACAAGGGAGTTATTTGGTCACTGATGGAAACGGTTATACCTTAGCTTCTGGCGGTCAATTTTCTGATGAGGAAAAAACTCAATTTAGAACTGAAATATCAAGCCCCATATCTTGGGATTGCATAAGCCCAGGAAACTGTCAAGATCCAGGTACAGGAAATGGACAATATAATTCATATACACAATGTATGACAGCATGTGTTTCAACAGATATAAATGAGAATGTATCAGAAAGAGATTTTATTATATTTCCAAATCCAGTAAATGATATTGCAACACTATCTTTCACTACTACTGAAAAAAGCAAAACAAAAATTACGATAACAAACATTTTAGGAGAAGTTGTTTATACTAACGAAATCGGATCTCTTCCCTCTGGCAAACACATTATGCCTATTTCTACTTCTGAAATTATGGAAGGAATGTATTTTGTAAACTTAATCGTAAAGAATAAGATAATCACTAAAAAGATTACAATTGTTAGATAATAATTAATTGGTTAATACAATAAAAAAGCCAGCATATGCTGGTTTTTTTATTGGTTGAAAATTCATTTAGATGAGATAAATAATTAATTTAGCAACCCATTTAAAAATAAAAAATGAGAAAACAAATTTTAACTTTTTTAGTGGTATTGCTTACTACCACTTTTAGCTTTTCGCAAAATGCGAGGGAACTCCCTAATATAGAGGTAAAGACCCTAAAAGGAGATGCTTTCAATATCTCAGAACTTAATAATGACGGGAGTCCAATAGTAATTTCCTTTTGGGCAACTTGGTGCAAACCGTGCAAAAAGGAATTAAATAATATTTCGGAAGTATATGAAGATTGGCAAGAGGGAACTGGTGTAAAATTGGTAGCTGTCTCTATTGATGATACAAGGTCAATGTCAAAAGTAGCACCTTATATTAACTCATCTGACTGGGAATATGAAGTTTACTTAGATCCGAACAAAGACCTTTGTCGTTTGCTTGGCGTATCTACCGTTCCTCATACTTTTTTGCTAAATGGTAAAAAAGAAATAGTGTGGCAACATAGAGGATATGTAGAAGGAGATGAAGATGAGTTGTATAATAAAATTGTAGAGTTAGTAAAATAAGACTATGAGAAAAATAATTGCTTTTCTTTTTGTATTGCCTTTTTTTGGCTTAGCTCAAAACAATAGTGGAGAAATTCATGGTGATTTTGATCTCAGCCTACAAACTTACAATGAAGATGAAAGTATTGGGGCACTTGCTGCTGATGAGGTGATACTGAACAATGCTTACTTTAATCTGCTTTATACAAAAGGTAAATTTACAGTGGGTGTTCGCTATGAAAGCTACTTAAATGCCCTAAAAGATTTTGACCCAAGATATAATGGAAATGGAATCCCTTACCGATTTGCGCAATACAATAACGATGGCTTGGAAATTACTGCTGGTAGTTTTTATGAGCAATTCGGAAGTGGTTTAATCCTTAGAAGTTATGAGGAAAAAACATTAGGAATTGATAATGCCATGGATGGAATAAGATTGCGCTATAGCCCAATTTCAGGAGTATATCTCAAAACTTTTATAGGTAGGGAAAGGAAGTTTTTTGAGTACAGTAAAGGAATAGTTAGAGGGGCGGATGGAGAGGTAAATATCAATGATATTTTGAAATTAACTACAAAAACAAAAGCAATTTTAGGAGGATCGGTAGTTAGCCGATTTCAAAATGCTACCAACCCTAATTTTAATATTCCTGAAAATGTATCTGCTTTTGCAGGGAGAATGAATATTATCAGTGGCGGACTCAATTGGTATAGTGAATATGCTTGTAAAATAAATGATCCAATCGGAAGTTTGACCGAAAACAATTATGCAAATGGGAGTGCTATCACCTCAAATCTTACTTATTCTCAAAAAGGAATTGGTATTTCATTAGAGGCGCATAGAGTGGATAATATGGTTTTTAGAGCTGATCGTGATGCAGTTGGAAAAGATTTGTTGTTAAATTATATTCCCTCTATTTCCAAACAACATGCTTATACTTTAGTGTCTTTGTACCCTTATGCCACACAGCCAAATGGGGAGGCAGGCTTTCAAATTGATTTATTTTATAAATTAGAAAAAGGAAATTGGATAGGCGGAAAATACGGTACTAAACTCGATGTTAACTTTTCTAGAATTAATGCTTTAAATGGCGGCCCTTCTTATTTGAGTGATGATATAAATCATGAGCCAATGCTAGTTAGTTTGAAAGGGGAAGCGTTGTATTACCAAGATTTTAATGTGGAGATTACAAGAAAAATAAACAGAAAAGTAAAGATAGTGGTAGTATTGGCTAAACAATCCTATAATAAAGATGTGGTGCAGCAGCAAACAGGCTATGGAATAATTGAATCCGATATTGCCGTTTTGGATCTTACCTATAAAATAAAAAAAGGACACTCCATTAGGGTAGAATTGCAAGAGCTAAAAACCGAACAAGATGATGGCGATTGGAGTATGGGCTTGGCAGAATATACCATTTCTCCACATTGGTTTTTTGCCATTCAGGATTTGTACAATTGGGGGAATAAAAACCCTGATAAACAATTACATTATTTTAATGCAGATGTTGGCTACATAAAAGGAGCCAACCGATTCACCATTGGTTATGGAAAGAAAAGAGAAGGTATTTTTTGTGTAGGAGGAGTTTGCAAAACCGTTCCTTCTTCCAATGGACTAACCCTAAGTATTTCTAGTAGTTTCTAAAAAATTGAAAATGAAAAATTTATTAAACCTACTATTGATTGTTGCATTTTTTGGCGCTTGTGATATTGTGGAAGAACCTTTTGCAACTAATGGAGGAACGCCTGTTGATACCTCAAGCCCAACTACTTTTATAAAAAAGATATTGGTGGAAGATTATTCTGGGCACACTTGTTCTAATTGCCCAAATGCAGCCAGAGAATTGGATGCACTTATTGATATTTATGGGGAAAAGATTGTGCCAATTACAATTCATGTTGGCAAAACTTACGCAAGGCCATTTCACATAAGTCAGGCGCCAAAATACCAATATGATTTCAGAACCGAAACTGGCAAAAGTTGGGATAATTTATTTCAGATTACAAATTTAGGTTTGCCAAAAGGAATGATAAATCGCATAGGGGTTCCAAATTCAACACATGGAGCAGAAGTAACGAATTGGAATTCTATTGTTCAATCTGTTGCTTCTGATGAGCCTGATTTTGGAATTACTATTTCCTCCTATATAAACGGAAATGCTGGCAGTGTGGATGTAAATATTAAAGTATTAAATGATATTCAAGGCGATTTTAATTTAGTTTTATGCCTTACGGAAGACAGCATTATTAATTGGCAAAAAGACGTGGAAGCCTTCCCAAATGTAGATGTAGAATTTTATATACATAAACATGTGTTTCGAACCTCTATAAATTCAGCTTGGGGAGAAGCTTTGCAAGCTAGCAGTATCTATAATCCGGATGAAGAAATAGATAAATCTTATATTATCAATTTAGATAATTTGGAGCAATATAATATTGATTATTCTTTAAATACACTCGAACTTGGAAATGGGAATGCAGGCGGATGGAATAAAAATAATATGTATGTTGTTGCTTTTATTTATGACAATACTACTTTTGAAATTGAGCAAGTGGAAGAAGCACATTTAATAACTCCATAAAAATATTTATTATGAGAAAAAAATTACTTACACTTTTTGCAATTAGCTGTTTTGGTTTTTATTCAATGGCTCAAACTAGTGATGAAATAGCTGATGGAAAATCACTTATTGAGGCTTATGTTTCCCCTTTAGGAAATAGTTTGGGAGCTGCCCTAAACAATGGATGGTACAATACTGCAAAACCCCATCACTTAGGTGGTTTTGATATTACTATTACAGCCAACCTTGTACTTGTTCCTACAGATGCAAAAACATTTAACATTACGGGATCTAATAATGGTACTTTTAATGGAGTAGAAGGAAGTGAAAATACTCCTACAATTTTAGGAAATACAACTGCTGGAAAAGCAACTTATAATGGTACTAAGTTTGATATGCCTAAAGGATTGAATATTCCTCTGCTACCTATCCCTATGTTGCAAGCTGGAATTGGACTGATAAAAAATACAGAAATAGATGTTCGCTTCATGCCAGAGATTGAAATGAAAGGCGTTAGTACTGACTTGTTTGGGATTGGCGTCAAACATGATATTTTACAATGGCTTCCAATTGTAGATAAAATACCAATAGACGTTTCTTTTCAGGCTGGCTATACTAAATTAAATTCTCAAGTCATGCTTGAATATGATGTAAATGGAGTTGGAAAAAATGCAGAAGCAGCTTTAGATATTAGAGCAACAACATTTAATATTTTGCTTTCCAAAAAAATTGCAATGTTAACGGCTTATGCCGGCTTGGGATACAATTCTACAAAAACAACATTCAATGTAGATGGAGAATATAATATTGCAGGGCTGAATTTTGATGTGAACGAATTAACTGAATTTGAATTTGAAAGCAACAATAATCTAAGGGCAAATGTTGGGTTTCGTTTTCAGTTAGCAGTTTTAGCTATTCAAGCCAATTATACTTTCTCAGAATATCCTGTGGCAACAGTTGGCTTAGGGATTAGCATCAGATAAGATGAATTTACATAAAATTCTTACCTTACTTTTTTTTTGTGGAATTCTAACTTATAATACTAATGCTCAAAGTTTTGGTGGTGGAATTATTGTGGGAGCAAGCACAAGTCAAGTAGCTGGCGATTTGTTGGGCGGATTTAACAAAATTGGATTGCTTGCTGGTGCTTACACCAACCTGAAAATTAAAGAAAATATTAGTTCTCAATTTGAAATAACTTATATAGAAAAGGGAAGTAGAAATCCTAAGCTTCATGAAGATGATACACCTGATGAAATTACTCTCTCTTATATTGAGGTTCCACTGAGTGTTAATCTTCAACAAAAAGAAAATTTAGGAATTGAAGTTGGAATCTTGCCCGCTTTTTTAATAAATGCAGAAATGAATGATTACCTTTCGGAGATTAAAGAAATAGATCCTGCTTTTACAAAATATGACTTTGGTATTTTTGCTGGAATTAATTATCATATAACGGATAACATAATCCTAAATACAAGAATTAGCAATTCTATTATTCCTATTCGCCCCCATACTTTTAACCTTACAGATGGGTTGAATAAAGGACAATATAATACCGTCCTTAGTTTTACAATACATTACAAAATAAGATGAGCAAAAAACACAAAATAGTGGTGGCCGTAAGTGGTGCTAGTGGTGCTATTTATGCCAAAGTTTTGTTTGATAAATTAGTTCAAATGAAAGATCAAATTAAGGAAGTTGGAATGTTGATGAGTGAAAATGCAAAATTTGTTTGGCAAACGGAATTAGGAAATAATGACTATCAGAATTATCCTTTTACTTTTTATAAAAAAAAGGATTTTA
>CAJWUS010000088.1 GCA_913047525.1 uncultured Flavobacteriales bacterium
CGCATGGCGAACCACCAGAAACATACCATACTGCCATCAAAAATAATATTCAACTATTGGATGCCTCTTGTCCAGTTGTATTAAAATTACAACATAATATCAAAGAAGGCTATGAAGAGATTAATAAAATAGATGGGCAGATTATTATTTTCGGAAAAGAGGGCCATGCGGAGGTGCAAGGGCTTTTAGGTCAAACAGATGGGAAAGCAATAATTGTTGCCTGTGCTACTGATTTGGATAAAGTGGATTTTTCTTCTCCCATTTATATGTATTCTCAAACCACAAAAAGCCCAAAGGCTTTTGCGGATTTGCAAGAGGAAATTAGAAAAAGAAAAGAAAAAGTAGAAAACTCAGAATTTGTAGAATTTATTGTAAATGATACACTTTGCAGGCAAGTATCTGGTAGAGAGCAGCAACTTAAGGATTTTGCAAAAGAAAATGATGTAATTGTTTTTGTAAGTGGTAAAAAGAGCTCAAATGGTAAAATGCTTTTTCAATCATGCCTTAAAGAAAACCAAAATTCTTATTTTGTTTCAGAGGAAAAAGAAATAAAAGAAGAATGGTTCAATCCAAATTCTCAAGTAGGTATATGTGGAGCTACTTCAACTCCTAGATGGCTAATGGAAAATGTAGCTAAAAATATCCTACAACTAAAAGCAGTATAATTCTCCATAAAAAAATAGTTTTGTTTTTACAAAAGAAATTATATCTTTGCACGCCTTTTTTAATGTGGTATTAAGGGTTAAAAAGGTAGGAGAATAAAAACAACAACTCTCGTAAATCGGACACATGAAGCCCTTATCAGATTCGAGATACAATAAATCACAAAAATGGTAGCAACAAAGGCTAAAAAAACTACTGAAGAAATAGTAGAAAATGACACCAAAAAACAGGAACAAACAACTACTCCTGTAGAGGATTCAGAAATAACAGAAGTAAAAGAAGAAACTGAATCAGAAGAAAATTCAAAAACAGAAGAAACCACAATAGAAGAAGCTTCAGTAGAGGTAGAAAATGACACCAAAAAACAGGAACAAACAACTACTCCTGTAGAGGATTCAGAAATAACAGAAGTAAAAGAAGAAACGGAATCAGAAGAAAATTCAAAAACAGAAGAAACCGCAATAGAAGAAACTTCAGTAGAGAAAGAAGTTGAAACGGTTGAGGAGACAGAAACTGAAAGTTCGATTGAAGAAGTAATTGAGACAGAGGTAAAAGATGTTGCGGAAGTAAAAGAGGAAAAACCAATTAAAGTAGTAGAAGAAGAATTTGATTGGGAGAAATTGGAGTCTTCTGATTACAATGAAACCGAAAGAGAAGATTTAGAGAAAGAATATCTTCCAACCCTAAGCAAAGTTGAGGATAAAAAAGTTTTGGATGGAACGGTTGTAAGAATTACCGATAGAGAAGTAATTGTAGATATCAATTTTAAATCGGATGGTGTAATTGGGCGTACGGAATTTAGATACAATCCAGATTTAAAAGCAGGAGATACAGTTGAAGTTTTAATTGAAAAGCAAGAGGATAAAAATGGGCAATTAATCTTATCGCACAGAAGAGCAAGAGTACTTAGAGCTTGGGAAAAAGTAAATACAGCAGAAGATACTGGAGAAATCGTTGAAGGAACAATTAGGAGTAGAACAAAAGGAGGAATGATTGTTGAGGTTTTTGGAATTGAAGCATTTTTACCTGGCTCACAAATTGATGTAAAACCAATCAGAGATTATGATGATTATGTAGGGAAGAAAATGGAATTTAAGGTGCTAAAAGTAAATGAAGCATTTAGAAATGTGGTAGTTTCACATAAAGCACTTATTGAAGCGGATATTGAAGAGCAGAAAAAAGAAATCATGTCAAAGTTGGAAAAAGGACAGGTTTTGGAAGGGCTCGTGAAAAATACAACTTCTTATGGTGTATTTGTCGATTTAGGTGGAGTTGATGGTTTGATTCATATTACCGATTTATCTTGGGGTAGAATAGTTCATCCAGAAGAAATTGTAACGCTTGATGAAAAAATAAATGTGGTTATCCTTGATTTTGATGAAGGTAAAAAACGAATTCAATTAGGACTTAAACAACTAAGTGAGCATCCTTGGAATTCTTTGGATGAAGACTTAAAAGTTGGAGATGTTATAAAAGGAAAGATTGTTGTAGTTGCTGATTATGGTGTATTTGTAGAAATTCAACCAGGAATTGAAGCCCTATTACATGTTTCTGAAATGTCATGGTCTACTCATCTTAGAAGTGCCAATGATTTCTTTAAAGTAGGAGATGAAGTGGATGCGCAAATTCTTACTCTAGATAAAGAAGAAAGAAAAATGTCCTTAGGAATTAAGCAAATGCAAGAAGATCCTTGGTCAGTAATTACCAAGAAATTCCCAGTTGATTCTAAGCATAATGTGAAGGTGATAAACTTTACAAACTTTGGAATCTTTGTAGAATTAGATGTAGGTATTGATGGTTTAGTTCATATTTCGGATTTGTCTTGGACTAAAAAGATAAAGCATCCAGCAGAATTTACTTCAGTTGGTGAAATGTTAGATGTAGTTGTTCTAGAAATAGACATTGAAAACAGAAGAATCAGTTTAGGACACAAACAATTAGAAGATAATCCTTGGGATACTTACGAAACGCTTTTTATTGAAGGAAACTCCTATAAAGGGAAAATTACCGAAATGTTTGATAAAGGCGCTTTAATTGCTTTAGAGCATGATGTTGAGGCATTTGCACCAAAACGCCATTTAGAAAAAGAAGGTGGATCAAGTGCTGGAGTTGGGGAAGAATTAGATTTTAAAGTGTTAGAATTTTCTAAAGAAAACAAGAAGATTCTTGTTTCTCACACAGATACCTTAAAACAGACAGAGAAAAAAGCAGAAAGATCTTCTGCTAAAAAAACAAAAAAGGCAGTAGATAAAATTCAGGAAACACAGCAAAAATCTACTCTTGGCGATTTAGATGTACTTTCGAGTTTAAAAGAGGATATTGATAAAAAAGAAAAAGATAGTGATAGTGAATAATTTAAAGCTCCAATTTTTTGGGGCTTTTTTTTAATACTATATTTGCTAATAGAAAATGAAACAGAAAAGGATAATAATCAATAAGACCAAATTCAATATTATAGTTGAACGGTTATCTCATCAGCTTATCGAGAATCATGATGATTTTAGGGAAACTGTTTTAATTGGCATTCAGCCAAGAGGTACTCATTTATGCAATAGAATCCACCAGAAACTATCTTCAATAATTTCTAATTCAATTATTAAAGTCGGAAATTTAGATATTACTTTTTTTCGAGATGATTTTAGAAGAAGGCAGGAGCCTCTTGAGCCACAAGCAATTGATATTGACTTTTCTATTGAAGGGAAAAATGTTGTTTTGATTGATGATGTGCTCTATACAGGCAGATCAGTTAGGGCTGCTATGGATGCCCTTATGGCTTTTGGTAGGCCAAAATCTGTTGAACTAACGGTCTTTATTGATAGAAGGTTTAGTAGGCATTTGCCAATTCAACCAAATTATGTTGGACAAAAGGTAGATACTATTACCTCCGAGAAAGTGATTGTGGAGTGGGAAGAGATTAACGGAAATGATCAAGTTATTTTGTTAAATTCAGAGACATGAAAACACTATCGACAGAACATTTATTAGGGATTAAGTATTTAACAAAAGAGGATATATCCTTAATCTTTAAAACAGCAGATAATTTCAAGAGAATTATTAATCAGCCGATAAAGAAAGTACCATCATTAAGAGATATAACTGTTGCTAATTTGTTTTTTGAGAACTCTACTAGAACTAAATTATCATTTGAACTTGCTGAGAAAAGACTCTCAGCAGATATAATTAATTTTTCTTCTTCTGCTTCTTCAGCAAAAAAAGGAGAAACCTTAATTGACACAATAAATAATATTATTGCCATGAAGGTAGATATGGTAGTGATACGACATCCAAATCCTGGCGCTTCCGTTTTCCTTTCTAGAAATATTGATGCAAAAATTATCAATGCTGGAGATGGCACACATGAACATCCAACACAAGCTCTTTTAGATGCTTATTCAATAAGAAAAAAGTATGGAGAGGTAAAAGGTAAAAAAGTAGTGATTATTGGAGATATTCTGCACTCAAGAGTGGCGCTATCAAATATTTATTGTTTACAGAAATTAGGAGCTAAAGTTTGTGTTTGTGGCCCTTCTACTTTAATTCCAAAATACATAAATTCATTGGGAGTTAAACATATGAGTAATTTAAAAGAGGCCTTAAATTGGTGCGATATTGCCAATGTGCTTAGGATTCAGCTGGAAAGACAAGATGTAAAGTTCTTCCCCTCATTAAGAGAGTACGCCATGGTTTTCGGTATAAATAAGGATATATTAGAAGGGTTAAATAAAGAAATCACTATCATGCATCCAGGACCAATTAATAGAGGAGTAGAATTAACCTCTGATGTGGCAGATTCTGGGCAATCTATTATTCTAGACCAAGTAGAAAATGGGGTCGCTATACGCATGGCGGTTCTTTATTTGCTTGCTGGAAAAGTTAAGAAAAATGGGAAATAAAATCATTAATGGACATACTTTGCTTTTTACTTTAAATGGAAACAATTCTTTTGAGAATATTATAATTACAGAAGAAATCTTAAATTTTATAGCCGATCTTTCTGATGTTGATATTAATACCTTAAATACTATTAAGAATAATTTAACTAAGTTTGGCGCTTCTGTTTCTAAGAATAAAGGTACATTTGTAGTAGTAAGCAAATATTCATTTGACGATACACTGAGTATTGCTCCAACTTTGCAAGAAGCACAAGATTTCATAGAAATGGAAGAAATAGAAAGACAACTAGATTTCTAAGTATTAACCATAGAATTAAGAATTATGAGAAAAATTGTACTTATTTTAACGCTAACTTTTAGCTGTATATTAGGTTTTGCACAATGTACGCCCAACTCCTTATATCAAGATTCGGTATATAATATTTGGCCAGACACTATTCAGAATCTTCCACATGCTACTCAAGGGGTGAATTATTATACTCAAATTGATCTTAAAACACCAACAACTTTAATTGAAGCTGCATCTGGAGATTCTTCGATTACTACAATAGATACATTAGGTAATTCTTATTATGTTGGAACTTGGCCAGTTGATAGTATGGTTATGGTGTCCACAATTGGTGCTCCTTCTGGAATTATTTTAGATTGTAATACGCCTAATTGCACTTATGAAGGAGATGTTGTTGGATGTGCAAATGTGTATGGCACAACAAATGATCCTGTAGGGATTTATCCAATTACA
>CAJWUS010000089.1 GCA_913047525.1 uncultured Flavobacteriales bacterium
CAGTAGATTCTAATGATATCTCTTTTAAAATTGCAGGAAAAATGGCTTTTCGGGAAGCTTTTTTAAATGCAAAACCAAAACTAATGGAGCCAGTTCAGGAATTAGAGGTAATGGTGCCAGAAGACTTGATGGGAGATGTAATGACCGATTTACAAGGAAGGCGCTCGGTAGTGTTGGGGATGGAGACCAAAGGGCATTATCAGATAATTAAAGCCAAAACACCTTTGGCTGAGTTGGATAGATATTCCACTGCATTGTTATCCATTACGCAAGGAAAAGGCAGTTTTACTAGCCGATTTAGCGAATACGCAATTGTCCCAAATGATGTTCAAAGCAAATTGGTGGCCAAAAATTAACATTTTTTAACAAAAAAATACACCTATTCCTAAGCTCAAAAATCAGAATAAAAGTGTCTTTTGGCACTTTTGTTTTTCTTACCCAAAAAGGTTATAGTAAAAAAAACAATTTTTCGTTTTCTGTTGTATTAATAAATTCATACATTTGCCGCCCATTTTAATAAGGATTAAAGTATAATATTTTATGCCAACGATACAACAACTAATAAGAAAAGGCCGACAAAAGCTAGTTAAAAAAAGCAAGTCCTTAGCCTTGGGTAGCAGCCCTCAAAGAAGAGGAGTTTGTACTAGGGTTTATACTACAACCCCTAAAAAACCAAACTCTGCACTAAGGAAAGTAGCAAGGGTTCGTCTTACTAATGGAAATGAAGTAAATGCTTACATTGGCGGTGAGGGTCATGCATTGCAAGAGCACTCTATTGTGCTTGTAAGAGGTGGCAGAGTAAAAGATTTACCAGGAGTTCGGTATCATATTGTAAGAGGCGCATTAGATACTACAGGGGTAGATGGAAGAACACAAAGAAGATCAAAATACGGAACTAAGAGGCCGAGAAAATAATTTACTATTTTAACAAATGAGAAAAGGAAGAGCTAAAAAAAGAATTCTATTACCAGATCCAAAGTTTGGAAACACCTTAATCACAAGGTTTGTAAATAACTTGATGCTTGATGGCAGAAAAAATACTGCTTATCAAATTTTTTATGATGCAATGGATATTATATCAACCAAAGTAACAGAGGAAGAAGCAGTTGCAGTTTGGGAAAAAGCATTAGAAAATATAATGCCTGCTGTTGAGGTAAGAAGTAGAAGGATTGGAGGTGCAACATTTCAAATCCCTCAACCTGTAAGAGATGACAGAAAAATTTCATTAGGAATGAAATGGATGATTGGATTTACAAGAAAAAGGAATGAAAAAACAATGTGCGAGAGATTGGCAGGTGAGATATTAGCTGCTTACAAAGAAGAAGGGGCTACATTTAAAAAGAAACAAGACACTCACAGAATGGCAGAAGCTAATAAAGCATTCGCTCATTTCAGGTTTTAAATTGATTAATTAGAAATGGCTAAACATGATTTAACATATAATCGAAACATTGGTATCATGGCACACATTGATGCCGGTAAAACCACTACTACCGAAAGAATCTTGTATTATACAGGAATTTCGCATAAAATTGGTGAGGTGCATGATGGTGCCGCTACTATGGATTGGATGGAACAAGAGCAAGAAAGAGGAATTACCATTACCTCTGCAGCTACTACTACTTTCTGGGAATACAGAGGAAATGAGTATAAAATGAACATCATTGATACTCCAGGCCATGTGGATTTTACCGTTGAGGTAGAGCGTTCACTTAGAGTATTGGATGGTGCGGTTGCACTTTTTTGTGCGGTTGGTGGTGTGGAGCCACAATCAGAAACTGTGTGGAGACAAGCAAATAAATACAATGTGCCAAGAATAGGTTTTGTAAATAAAATGGACCGTTCTGGTGCCGACTTTTTTGAAACGGTAAGCCAGATAAGAGAACGTTTAGGAGCAAATCCTATTCCTTTGCAAGTTCCTATCGGTTCGGAAGAAGATTTCAGAGGAGTTGTTGATTTAATCAATAATAAAGCAATCGTTTGGAATGAAGAGGATATGGGAATGACTTTTGAAGAAATTGATATTCCAAAAGATTTGAAAGATATAGTTGCCGAATGGAGAGAAAAATTGATTGAATCAGTTGCAGAGCAAGATGATACTTTATTAGAAAAGTTTTTTGATGATCCGGATGGCATTACAGAAGAAGAGATGATGATTGCCATCAGAAAAGCAACAATTGCTATGGATATTACGCCAATACTTTGTGGTTCTGCATTTAAGAATAAAGGGGTGCAAACTATGTTGGATGCGGTAATGTCTTACCTTCCCAGCCCACTGGATGTCGGTGCTGTGGAAGGAGTACATCCTGATACTGATGAAGTAGAAACAAGAGAACCAAATTCATCTGAGTCAATGGCAGCTTTGGCATTTAAAATTGCAACCGATCCTTATGTAGGAAGGTTATGTTTTTTCAGAATGTATTCTGGTAGGTTAGACGCTGGTTCTTATGTAATGAATTCCAGAACAAACAATAAAGAAAGAATTTCAAGAATATTCCAAATGCACTCGAATAAGCAAAATGCTATTGATTGTATTGAAGCAGGTGATATTGGTGCGGCAGTTGGGTTTAAAGATATCAGAACAGGAGATACGCTTTATCAGGATAAGCCAGTTACATTGGAGTCCATGACTTTTCCAGATCCTGTAATTGGAGTTGCGGTTGAGCCAAAAACACAAGCAGATGTGGATAAATTGGGTGTTGCTTTAGGTAAATTAGCAGAGGAAGATCCTACTTTTACAATCCGTACCGACCAAGATTCTAATCAAACTATTATCTCAGGGATGGGAGAATTGCACCTAGAAATTATAATCGACAGATTGAAAAGGGAATTTAAAGTAGAATGTAACCAAGGTGCCCCACAGGTATCTTACAAAGAATCGATTACAACCTCAATAACTACAAGAGAAGTTTATAAAAAACAATCGGGTGGTAGAGGTAAATTTGCCGATATCCAATTTGAACTTTCGCCAATGGATGCTGATTTTGAAGGAGAAGGATTGCAATTTGTAGATGAAGTAAAAGGAGGAAATATTCCAAGAGAATTTATTCCATCTGTTCAAAAAGGATTTGAGATGGCCATGAAAAATGGTGTTTTAGCGGGTTATCCTATCGACACTATGAAGGTGAGATTATTTGATGGTTCTTATCATGATGTGGATTCTGATGCACTATCATTTGAGATTTGTGCAAAAATTGCTTTTAAAGGAGCCTGCAAGCAAGCTAAACCAGTATTATTGGAGCCAATAATGAAATTAGAAGTAGTAACCCCAGAGGCAAATACGGGAGATGTGGTTGCTGATTTGAACAGAAGAAGAGGGCAATTGGAAGGTATGGACTCCAGAGCAGGAGCGCAAGTAGTGAATGCAAAAGTTCCTCTTTCTGAAATGTTTGGTTATGTAACGACTCTTAGAACTATTACATCTGGGCGTGCAACTTCCACTATGGAGTTTGCTGAATATCAACCAGCGCCCAAGAATATTGCAGAAGCGGTAATTGAAAAAATAAAAGGAACAATGGTACAAAATTAAATATATGTCACAAAGAATTAGAATAAAATTAAAATCGTTTGATCATACTCTTGCTGATCAATCAGCTGAAAAGATTGCAAAAACAGTAAAAAACTCAGGCGCAATTGTTAGTGGTCCAATTCCTCTTCCAACGCATAAAAAGATTTATACCGTTTTGCGTTCTCCGCATGTTAACAAACAATCTAGAGAGCAATTTCAGCTTTCAGCCCATAAAAGATTAATGGATATATATAGCTCATCTTCCAAAACGATTGATGCGCTAATGAAATTAGAACTTCCTAGTGGAGTTCATGTAGAAATTAAAGTAATTTAAAAAAAGAAAAGATGCCAGGTTTAATAGGTAAAAAAATAGGAATGACAAGTGTCTTTAATGAGGACGGGAAAAATATTCCTTGTACTATCATTCAGGCAGGACCTTGTGTGGTTACTCAACTAAAAACGGAGAAGGTAGATGGTTATACTGCTGTGCAACTATCTTTTGATGAGCAAAAAGAAAGAAGAATGACAAAAGCATTAGCAGGTCATTTCAGTAAAGCCAAAACTACACCAAAAAAGAAATTAGTGGAGTTTGAAATGCATGAGGAGGAAGTAAATTTAGGAGATACCATTACGGTTGATATTTTAGAAGAAGGATCTTTTGTAACAGTTGCAGGCACATCCAAAGGAAAAGGGTTTCAAGGGGTTGTAAAACGACATGGTTTTAAGGGAGTAAATGATGCAACCCACGGTCAGCATAACAGACAAAGGCATCCTGGTTCGATTGGTGCAGCATCTTATCCTGCAAGAGTATTTAAGGGAATGCGAATGGGAGGACAAATGGGAAATGTTCGGGTTAAAGTGGAAAATTTGCAAGTGCTTAAAGTAATGCCGAAAAAAAACATTGTTTTAGTAAAAGGAGCTGTTCCGGGTGCTAATAATTCATATGTAATAATTGAGAAATAATGAAAGTAGCAGTACATAATATAAAAGGAAAAGAAACCGCCAAAAAGGTAGATTTGAAAAAGAATATTTTTGGCATTGAGCCAAATGATCATGCTATTTATTTGGATGTAAAACAATATTTGGCTAACCAAAGAAGAGGAACAAGTAAAACCAAGGAGAGGGGTGAGATTACAGGTAGCCGCAGGAAGATTAGAAAACAAAAAGGAAGTGGAATGGCAAGGGTAGGAGATATTAAGAATCCTATTTTTAGAGGTGGTGGTAGAATTTTTGGCCCCAAACCTAGAGACTATGACTCTAAACTGAATAAAAAAGTGAAACGATTAGCCAGGAAATCGGCTTTAAGCTATAAAGCAAAAGATAATAATATCATTGTTTTAGAAGACTTTTCATTTGACACCCCTAAAACAAAAGAGTATTTGAATATTCTAAACAATCTGGATCAACTAAATAGCAAAACATTAATGGTGCTATCAGATGTCAATAAAAATATATTTTTGTCGTCCAGAAATTTGAAAAAAGCAAAGGTAGTAAGAGCTTCTGATTTATGCACTTATGAGATTATGAATGCAAATAAGTTGCTTATTTTGGAGGGCTCAGTAAAAGAAATAGAAGAAACTCTTAATAATTAAGTAATGAGTATTTTAATAAAACCCATAATCACTGAAAAAATGACTGACCAGAGCGAAAAGTTCAATCGTTTTGGGTTTGTTGTGGATAGAAACGCAAACAAGATAGAGATAAAAAAGGAAGTAGAAAAGGCCTATAATGTTACTGTCGATA
>CAJWUS010000090.1 GCA_913047525.1 uncultured Flavobacteriales bacterium
ATAAAAAAGTAATTTTTACAGATGGAGAAACTTATAATACGAGAAAAACCTCAAGTATTTTTGCAAATGGCTTCTTCTATCAATTTGGCCTGATGTATAATAAAGAGTTAAATGAAAAAATGCATTTAACTTTAGGTTTTACCGCTAACAATAATGCTGAGATTTCTGCCAAAAGATCTGTGCTTACTGAAACTTATGAAATTCTTTCCTCCATTTATGAAGTAGCGAAGGATACAATTGAAGATTACTCTATTAGCGGTTGTGAGGATTGTAATATGATCTTACCGCAAAACCTAGCTGTTGGCGTTTCGTTTAATATGGGCAATAAATGGTTACTTATGGCTGATTTTTCTATTCAAGATTGGTCAGAATACAGAATGTTTGGTGAAACGGATTCTTTATCAAATAGCATGAAATTTTCTGGAGGGTTGCAGTACACAGCCGATAATATGTCCGTAAATAAATATTGGAAACTCATCAAATTCCGATTTGGAGGTAAGTTTCGGAATTCCTATTTACAATTATACAATACCCAACTAAACGAAGAAAGTGTAAGTTTCGGTTTAGGGCTTCCTTTACGAAAAACAAAATCAGAAATCAATTTGTCGGTTGAGATAGGAGAAAGAGGAACAATAAATAATAACTTAATAAAAGAACAGTTTTTGCGTTTTCAAATTGGGCTAAGTCTTAGTGATATTTGGTTTGTAAAAAGAAAATACGATTAAAAAAAGAAGAAAAATGACTAAAAAAATTGGGATATTATTTTGTGTTTTGTTTTTGGCTGGTGAAGTAAAATCACAAAACAAATACGGAGAGGACAGTGTAAATTGCGTGATAAATCTTTCATTGTACCGAGAATACTACAAGCAAAAAAATTATGATGACGCCATAAAGCCATGGCGTTGGGTATATAATAATTGTCCTTCATCAAGCGCAAATATTTTCAAAAATGGACCAACACTCATTAAATATTTGATGAAAAAAGATCCTGAAAATAAGCAAGCTTATATCGACACCATTATGATGATTTACGATAAAAGGATTGAGTATTTTGGAAAACAGGGATATGTACTTGGAAAAAAAGGAGCTGATTTAATAAAATACAACCCCTCTAATTATGAGGATGCTTATTCTATTTTAGGAAAATCCTTAGAAATACAGGGAAATAGTTCGGAAGCAGGCGCTTTGTTAGCTTATTTTAAAGCTGCTACTCTGATGGAAAAAAATAAAAAATTGGATAAACAAGCAGTATTAGAATGCTATGCCAGAGTTGCAGAAATAATCGATTATAATATATTGAATAATGTAAAAACGGCAAAGTACTATACTCAATCTTTTGAGATAATTGAATCTTTTTTTGCACCCTATGCTAATTGTGATGATTTGATTGGAATATTTTCTACAAAGTTTAATAGCGAAACAGAAGATATTGATTTACTAAAAAGGATTATACGGCTTTTAGATAGCAAAGAATGTAATGATAATCCCCTTTATTTTGATGCTGCAACCAAGCTACATTCTTTATCTCCATCTGCTTTGTCAGCAAGCAAGATGGGAAAACTGAATGTGGTAAAAAAGCAATATTCTCAAGCAATTGATTATTTTAAGCAAGCAGTGGAATTAGAAGAAGAGGATAAAACAAGGGCAAGATATTATCTGGAATTGGCAGATGCCTATCGTATTTCAGGGTCCTATAGTACAGCTAGAATGATGGCTTACAAATCATCTGAATTACGCACAGAATGGGGAGAGCCATTTATCAGTATTGCCAATATTTACGCTTCATCCGTTAAAAGATGTTCTTCATCAGATTTTGAAACCGCAACCATTTATTGGCTTGTTGTCGATAAATTTATAAAGGCAAAATCAGTAGATTCCTCAGTTGCCGACAAAGCAAACAAAGCAATTGCAACTTACTCCAAATTTTTTCCAAATACAGAACAATGCTTTTTTGAAGGAATAGAATCCGGACAAACTTTTATAGTGGAATGCTGGATAAATGAAAAGACAAAAGTAAGAACAAGAGATTGATAGTTTTCCTTAAAATAATTCATATACAAAGCGTGATATTATGTTTTTGTAGTTTTCTGTTTTCTGCTTGTAGTAACGATCCAAAAATTGTTGAAACTTTCGCGTCCAATAAGAACTTACCTAACGAAACCATAAAGGAAGCAGAGTTAATATATACAGAAAAAGGAAAGGTAAAGGTAAAGATAATTGCACAAAAAATAGAAAGGTATGCCGCAACTTCTACAATTAACTTTTCTGATGGCATTGTCGTTCATTTTTTTAATGATTCAGCCATTATTACTTCAACCCTTACAGCCCAAGAGGCTATCATAGATGAAAAAAAGGAGCAAATGATGGCGCAAGTAAATGTGGAGTTAATAAACCAAAAACAGGAAAAATTAAATACGGAACAACTAATCTGGAACGAAAGAACAAACCTTATTTTTACTGAAAAATTAGTAATAATTACCACAAAAGATGAAGTGATTTTCGGGGAAGGATTTGAGTCTACCACTGATTTTTCATCCTATAAAATCACAAATGTGAGTGGAAGTATTAATATCAAAGATGGAAACGACACTTTAAATTAGATGTATTTTTACCTAACTTTACCAAATTAATGGAAGTTTTTCTAATTATTATTACCCTTTTGCTATCGGCTTTTTTTTCAGGTATGGAAATTGCTTTTATTTCTGCCAACAAATTAAAATTAGAACTTGATATAAAATCAAAAAACTTTAGTTCAAAAATTATTTCTATTTTTACAAAACAAGAGTCTCATTTTATTGTTAGCATGCTTATTGGCAACAACATTGCCTTAGTAGTTTATGGAGTGATGATGGCAAAAATTTTAGAATATAATTTAAGTGAATTTATTAGCTCTGCATTCCTTTTAATTATAGCACAAACCATTATTTCCACCCTCATTATTTTAGTGGTAGCAGAGTTTATCCCAAAAGCTATTTTTAGAATAAATTCAAATAGAGTATTAAAGTTTTTTTCTCTCCCTTTAATAATTTCTTACCTATTACTTTATCCTTTTATTCTGCTGATGATTACTTTGTCGAAATGGATTTTAAGGGTCCTATTCAAAGTAGAAATAGACGAAAACCAAAGGTTATTTGACAGAGTAGATTTAGATGCTTTTCTAAGTATGCTCAAAGCCCAAGAAGAAGAAAATATGGAAGTTGAAATGTTGCAAAATGCTCTTGAACTCCCAAGCATAAAAGCTAGGGAATGCATGGTCCCCAGAACTGAAATTGTTGCTGTTGAATTAGGCACTTCTATTTCGCAGTTGAAAGATAAATTTATATCGTCAAAACTTTCAAAAATACTTGTTTATAAGAATGATATTGATAATATAATTGGGTATGTGCATTCCTTAGATTTGTTCAAAAAACCAAAACGAATAAAGTCTATTTTGATGCCAATACCTATTGTAACCGAAACAATGATAGCGAGCGATTTACTCGAACTTTTTATTAATGAGCATAGGGCAGTTGCAGTAGTGGTTGATGAATATGGTGGCACATCAGGAATAGTAACAGTGGAAGATGTAACAGAAGAAATTGTTGGCGAGATAGAAGATGAGCATGATCAGGAGTCACTTATTGATAAAAAAATAGATGAAAAAACTTTTCTCTTTTCAGCCCGTACAGAAGTAGATACCATCAATAAAAAGTATAATTTGAATCTGCCCACATCAGAAGAATACGAAACTCTAGCAGGCCTATTGCTTCATTTCCATGAAGATATTCCAGAAGTAGAAACTCAGGTAGAAGTTGAATCATTTAAATTTGTAGTAAAAGAAGTAAATGATAGAAGCATACAATTAATCCAAATTCATACTATTTAGCAAATAAATTCAGATGTTTCAAACTCTTTTTTATTTCTAATAAATCGTATATTCGCCAGCTCAAAAAACAAATTAAAGTATGTCAACATTAGGAAGTATTAGAAAACGATCAACACTATTATTATTGGTAATAGGAGTAGCAATGTTAGCATTTATTTTAGGTGATTTTATGCAATCTACAAGAAGCGGTGGTGGAGGTGGATTTTTTGTTGGGGAAGTTGCAGGAGAGGAACTCTCCATACAAATATTTGAAGAAAGGGTACAAAAGGGCACTGAGAATTACAAGAATTCTAATCCTAATTCCATAATAAATCAAACAACATTAGGCCAAATCAGAAATTCTATTTGGGATGAATATATTAAGGAACTTTTAATGGATGCAGAATTTAAAGAGTTGGGAATTGATGTGGATTCTGAAGAATTATTTGAGCTTTTCCAAGGTAATAATGTACATTCAGAAATAAGTAAGATAGAAATTTTTCAAGATCCTAAAACTAAACAGTTCGATAGGGCAAGAATGATTGAGTATATGAAAAGTTTGGAAAATGATCAAAATGTAGAAGCAAGAGAGCAGTGGTTAGGATTTGAAGAATATATTAGTAATCTCAGAAAAAATAATAAATATAGTACGCTTGTAGAAAAAGGGATGTATGTAAGTTCTGCTGAAGCTCAATTATCTTTTAATCAAGGAAATGAAAATATTAATTTTGAATATGTCCCTATTTATTTTAAACATATTGCTGATAGCTTGGTAAATGTATCTGAATCTGAGATTGAGAATTATTATGATGACCATATTAATGAATACCAACAAGAGGAATCTAGAAATGTAGATTATGTTGTTTTTACAATCATTCCTTCTGAAAAAGATGATGAAGATACTAAGAATAATTTGGATGCAATAAAAGAATCATTTGAAGCTTATACTGATTTTGAAGTATTTGTAAAAAGAAATTCTGATAATACAAATGCCATTTTTAATTTTGTAAAAGAAGATGGTATTCTAGACACAAATGTCACATCATTATTTAATGATGAAAAAGGAACAGTTTTTGGCCCTTATTTATTTGCAGAAGGAAATTATCGTATTGCAAAACTAGCAGATGTACAATATAGGCCTGATTCCGTAGAAGCAAGACACATATTAATTGCTCCTGATGAAAATAAAGATTTGGACTCTACAAATGCATTAATTGAGTTCGTAAAAAAAGAAATTGAGTTAGGAAAAGATTTTGCTGATTTAGCCCAAATACATTCTGTGGATAAAAGTTCTGCTATAAAAGGCGGGGATTTAGGATGGTTCAAAGAAGGAGAAATGGTTGCCGAATTTAATGAGGTTTGCT
>CAJWUS010000091.1 GCA_913047525.1 uncultured Flavobacteriales bacterium
CAACAAAGATAGACACCTTTAACGGCTCTCCAATCTTATTTGCTTTTTTCTGATGAATCCCAATCCCTCTATGAATTTGATAGTGCATTCCCACTTCTTTGTTCTGCACATAATCATTTCCCGAAAGTTGAATTCTGTACATTCCTAAATTTGAATTCATAATTCCAGTATTTTCAGGATCTTCAGAATATACTTGTGGTAAAGTAATAAAGGTTCCTCCATCTTTCTCCCAACATTTTATTTGAGGTAAATCTTCAATTTGTATTTCGTTAAACCCTCTAAATCTTACTTTTTTCGGAATTGCATAGATGCCATTTAAGGCAATAGAAATTGCCTTTATAGGATTCTTTAATGCAGAAACAGGATTTGTTTTTAACTTAATCAACTTCTTTACAGAATCCAAACTATCTCGAAATATGAGCTTACTCCTATCTAATGTTCCAAACAAATTAGAAACTGCTTTGAATTTACTTCCCTTTACATTCTCAAAAAATAAAGCCTTATCATTTTTAGCGAACTCATCCAAATGAATGGTTGCCATATCCAAATCAGGATTTACCTCATCAGAAATTATTCTAATTTCATCTTTCCTCTCTAAATCAAAAATACATTGCTGTAAGGATTTATAACTCATAGCCCAAAAATAAAAAAAGGAAGCCGATTGACTTCCTTCTTTTAAAAATTTAATTTTTATTACCTGTTTCCTATAGAAACATACTTTCTTTCATTTGCACCCGTATAAACTTGTCTTGGTCTTCCGATTGGCTCATGATTTTCTCTCATTTCTTTCCATTGAGCAATCCAACCAGGAAGTCTTCCTAAAGCAAACATTACCGTAAACATATCTGTAGGAATGCCAAGTGCTCTGTAAATTATTCCTGAATAGAAATCTACATTAGGATATAAGCCTCTTGCTTTAAAGTATTCATCCTCCAGAGCTACTTTCTCTAATTTTTTAGCAATATCTAATACAGGATCGTCTATTCCAAGTTCAGCTAAAACATCATCAGCTGCTTTTTTAATGATAGTAGCTCTTGGATCAAAGTTTTTATAAACTCTATGTCCAAATCCCATCAATCTAAATGAATCTTCTTTATCTTTTGCTTTAGTAACATATTTATCTATATCCCCTCCATCTTCTTTAATTTCTTCAAGCATTTCTATTACTGCTTGGTTTGCCCCTCCATGTAATGGTCCCCAAAGTGCTGCAATTCCTGCTGAAATAGAAGCATATAAACTTGCGTGTGATGAACCTACAATTCTAACAGTAGAAGCCGAACAGTTTTGTTCGTGATCAGCATGAAGAATTAGAAGTTTGTCTAATGCTTTAGCAATAACAGGGTTAACATCATAATCCACAGTAGGTAAAGAGAACATCATTCGAACAAAGTTCTCACAATACCCTAAAGAGTTGTCAGGATAAATTACGGGTTGCCTCATTCTATTTTTAAAACTCCAAGCTGCTAGAGTAGGTAGTTTTGCAATGGAACGAATTATTGTTCCGTTCACTTCTTCTGCTGAACGATTTGGATCTAAGGATTTTGGATAAAATGCAGTAAGGGATGAAACCAAAGAAGACAACACTCCCATTGGATGAGATTTAGATGGAAACCCATCTAATATCGCCCTTACATCCTCATGCACTAATGTATGTTTTGAAACTTCTTCTTGAAAATTATCTAATTCCTCAGAATTTGGTAATTCTCCATAAATAAGCAGAAAAGCTACCTCAAGAAAAGTTGATTTCTCGGCTAACTCTTCAATAGAATAACCTCTGTATCTTAGAATTCCTTTTTCACCATTTAAAAAGGTTATAGAACTTTCAGTAGATCCCGTATTCTTGAATCCTTTATCCAATGTAATAATTCCTGTTTCTTGTCTGAGTCTACTTATATCAATTGCAGTTTCATTTTCAGTTCCGATAACAACCGGAAGCTTTATTTTTTTTCCGTCAAAATGTAATTCTGCTTTTTTTGTCATAATTCGTGCATTTTCTTAATCAGCCCAATATAATACTTTTTCCAGGATAAATAGCATCTTTTCCTAAAAATTCTTCAATTCTTAAAAGCTGATTGTATTTTGCCATTCTGTCGGAACGAGATGCTGAACCTGTTTTTATTTGCCCACAATTAAGCGCAACAGCTAAATCTGCAATTGTAGTATCTTCCGTTTCACCCGATCTGTGACTCATTACAGAAGTGTAGGAATTATTTTGAGCCATTTTTACAGCACTAATTGTCTCAGTTAATGTTCCAATCTGATTTACTTTTATCAAAATAGAGTTTGCAACTCCATTATCAATACCTCTTCCTAAACGATCGACATTAGTTACAAATAAATCATCCCCCACCAATTGTACTTTATCTCCAATTTTATCTGTCAAGAGTTTCCAAGCATCCCAATCATCTTCATCCAAACCATCTTCAATGGAAATGATTGGATATTTTTTTGTCCAATTTTCCCAGTAAGCCACCATTTCAGCAGGTGTTCGTTTATCTCCTGTTGACTGGTGAAAATGATACATATTTTCTTCTGCATTATAAAATTCGGATGCAGCAGCATCCATTGCAATATACATATCTTCACCAGGGCGATAGCCAGCAGTTTCAATAGCTTTCAAAACCACTTCAATTGCTTCTTCATTCGAGCCTAAGTTAGGAGCAAAACCTCCCTCATCTCCAACATTAGTGGAATAATTCTGATTTTTAAGCTCCGCTTTTAAATGATGAAAAACTTCCGTTCCCATTTGCAAAGCATGGGAAAAAGAAGATGCGCCAATTGGCATTACCATAAATTCCTGAAAATCGATACTATTATCGGCATGCGAACCACCATTTAGAATATTCATCATAGGGATTGGTAAAGTATGGGCCTTATCACCGCCAATATAAGCAGACAAATTTTTGTTTTGTTCAATTGAAGCAGCCTTTGCAGCAGCCATGGAAACAGCCAAAATAGCATTAGCTCCCAAATTAGCTTTGTTTGGAGTACCGTCTAAGTCAATCATTTTGTTGTCAATAAAAGACTGTTCGCTTACTTCACACCCAACAATTGAATTCTGTATTTCAGTTCTAATATTATTTACAGCATTCAAAACTCCCTTTCCCAAATAGCTGTTTTTATCACCATCTCTTAACTCAACAGCCTCATGCTTTCCGGTAGATGCTCCTGATGGAACTGCTGCCCTTCCCATAATTCCTTTATCAGTAAATACTTCAGCCTCAACTGTTGGGTTGCCTCTTGAATCTAATATTTGACGTGCATGTATATTTACAATTTTACTCATTTGTTATTCTTATGATTTTTAATATTGCTTACAAACTGATCAAACAAATACCTTGAATCATGAGGGCCAGGAGAAGCTTCAGGATGGTATTGCACAGAAAAACAATTCTTATTTAAGAGTTTGATTCCTTCAACAGTGTTGTCATTCAAATTCACATGCGTTACTTCAACATTTGGATTATTTTTTATGTCTTCCTCAGAAATCCCAAAACCATGATTTTGTGAAGTTACTTCTGCTTTTCCACTGCTTAAATTTATAACAGGATGATTAATCCCTCTGTGTCCGTTATGCATTTTATAAGTTGCTATACCTTCCGACAAAGCCAATGCTTGATGTCCTAAACAAATACCAAAAACTGGATTACTATTTTCTGTTATTTTCTTTACCTCTTCAATCACCTCTGGCATGGCAGAAGGATCACCAGGACCATTGGATAAAAAGAAGCCATTTGGATTCCAAGCGTTCATTTCCTGATAAGAAGCATGCATTGGAAAAACTTGCAAATAACAATCTCTATCAGAAAGACATTTTAAAATATTTCGTTTTACACCAATATCGAGAACTGCAACTTTGTATTTTGCTTTTTCATCTCCAAAGAAATAGGATTTTTCAGTAGTAACTTTTGATGAAAGTTCCAATCCCTCCATAGAAGGAACTTTTTCTAATTGCTTTTGCAAAGTATAAATATCAGTTGTTTCAGAAGATATAATGGCATTCATAGCCCCTTTATCTCTAATATATCTCACAAGAGCTCTAGTATCCACATCAGTAACTACTACTTTGTTCTGATCCTGAAAATACTGATATAAATCGCCTTTCGCCACCTCACGAGAAAATCCATTATTAAAATTCTTACATATCAATCCAGCAATTTTCATAGAGTCAGATTCTACCTCATCAGCATGTACGCCATAATTACCAATATGAGCATTAGTAGTTATCATCAATTGCCCATAATAAGAAGGGTCAGTAAACACCTCCTGATAACCAGTCATTCCTGTATTAAAGCAAATTTCACCTGTAGCTATCCCTGAAATACCAACAGATTTTCCATGAAAAATCATTCCGTCCTCTAAAAGAACAACTGCATTATTTTGTTTTTTATACTTCATTATTTGATTAAAATATTGGAAATAAAATTAAAAAAAAGGACAAAGCACGTAAAGCTTTATCCTTTTATTTTTTAAAACAATTGAAGATTTATTCATCTTTCTTCTGCTCATCTGAATTATCTTCTGTTTCTTGAACATCTTCTGCTTTTGGTTCTTCTTCAGCTACTTCCTTAGTTGCAGGTGCTTCCTCAGTAGTTTCTTCTACTTTTGTTTCTTCTTCAACTACTTCCTCAGTTGCAGGAGCTTCTTCAGTAGTTTCTTCTACTTTTGTTTCTTCTTCAACTACCTCCTCAGTTGCAGGAGCTTCTTCAGTAGTTTCTTCTGCTTTTGGTTCTTCTTCAGCTACTTTCTTAGTTGCAGGAGCTTCCTCAGTAGTTTCTTCTACTTTTGTTTCTTCTTCAACTACTTCCTCAGTTGCAGGAGCTTCTTCAGTAGTTTCTTCTGCTTTTGTTTTTTCTTCAACTACTTCCTCATTTGCAGGATCTTCTTCGGTAGTTTCTTCTGCTTTTGTTTTTTCTTCAACTACTTCCTCATTTGCAGGAGCTTCCTCAGTAGTTTCTTCTGCTTTTGGTTCTTCTTCAGCTACAGG
>CAJWUS010000092.1 GCA_913047525.1 uncultured Flavobacteriales bacterium
ACAAAATGCTATAAAAAATTTCATTTCCCCAAAGATTTCTGCCAATACTGGCTTTTAGTTGTTTAATGAGGTAGTTCCTTTCTTTTTGGTTCAAATCAAAAACAAATTCTGCATTTTTAGTATTTA
Source organism: uncultured Flavobacteriales bacterium (assembly GCA_913047525.1). The sequence goes on from CAJWUS010000092.1 coordinate 127, forward strand.
TAAATAATTTAAAAGCCGTATAAATATCTCTTTCTAAAAGCTGCTTTTCTGTTAAGCTTTCTCTGTGTGTGTCGGCATAATCAAAGCAAAAATCAAAAATCCAATTTTTGCTAAAAAAAGGGTTTAATTTTTTACTGTCCAAAGTAGTGTCCAAAGCCACATAATAGTCAGGGGTAATGCCACCGCCTCCATAAACCTTTTCTCCTTTTGGAGTTGTAAAAATTAGGGAGTCAGCAATAGCCAAACTATCCTCTCCCTCATTTCCAAATCTTTCATATACTTCCATAAAATAATCATCTTCTTTCAGGTTTTCGTATGGTTTTTGTATACTTCTTCCCGTTGGAGTGTAGTAGCGTTGGGTGGTTAGGCGTACAGCCGAGCCATCATACAATTCTATTTGCTCTTGAACCAATCCCTTACCAAAAGTTCTTCTACCTACAATAGTTGCTCTATCATTATCTTGCAAAGCCCCAGCTACAATTTCAGAGGCAGAAGCCGACCCCTCATCTACCAAAACCACTACTTTACAATTTGTGAGCAAAGCCTTTTTATCGGCATGAAATTCTTGCCTTTTTCTCTTTCTCCCTTCTGTGAACACAATCATTTCTCCACTACCTAAAAAGGCATCACTTATATTAATGGCCGCCCCTAAATATCCGCCAGGGTTGCCTCTCAAATCTAGAATCAGATTTTCCATTCCACTATTTAAAAGCGATTGTACTGCATCCAAAAATTCATCAGTGGTAGTACCAGAAAATCGGTTTAGTTTGATGTATCCAATCTCATCTTCCAGCATCAGTTTTACATCTAAACTATATAGTGGAATTTTACCTCTTGTAATGCGATATTCTAATAGCTCTTTTACAGATTTTCGTTTTATCCCTACACTCACTTTTGTGCCGATTTCTCCTCTTAATCTGTCAATCACACCTTTGTTCTCTATGCCAATTCCAGCAACATTTTCCTCATTTACCACCACAATTCTATCTCCTGATTTTATCCCCAGCCTTTCTGATGGCCCACCGGTTATTGGTGACACCACCACAATAGAATCTTGCTGAATATTAAATTCCACACCAATTCCGCCAAAGCTTCCTTCTAAATCTTCATTTACCGTTTGTAGACGCTCTTTTTTTATATAAGTAGAATGTGGATCCAGCTCTTTCAAAATAGATTTTACCGCACTTTCTTCCAATTGCGCTTGATTTATAGTATCCACATAATCCCTCTGAATCAATCGTAAAATGGTGTTGATTTTACTACTCTGATGAATTTGTAGTTTGCGATTTCCATCTTCTGAATTATTGATAAAATTACCAATTAACACCCCAATTATTAAAACAATAGAGAAAGCAATTGGTTGATATTGTTTTTTAATCCTTTTACTCATTTAGAATACTAATTTCATTATCTCTACTCCTGCATTTTCTAAAAACACCACTCCAGATTTATCTTTGTATTGCTTCAAATATACTAATCTTTTTATTCCCGCTTGATGCACCAATTTGCTACATTCCTTGCATGGCGACATGGTTAAATAAAGGGTTGCCCCATTGCAATCATGATTGGAACTGGCAATTTTCAAAATAGCATTTGCCTCTGCATGCAATACATACCAATGTGTCTGCCCATCAATATCCTCACAACAATTTTCAAATCCTGAGGGGGTTCCATTGTAGCCATCTGAAATAATCATACGATTTTTTACAATTAGCGCACCCACTTGCTTTCGTTTGCAGTGAGAGAGTTTTGCCCATTCCAATGCCATTTTCATATAAGCATTATCATATCGTGCTTGTTTTAGTTTTTCTCTTTTTCCCATAAGTGTTGCAATATATAAAAAAAGCCCTCAATTTTGAGGGCTTTGTGCCCAGAGCCGGGCTCGAACCGGCACGGGTTAACCCCACTGGTGTTTGAGACCAGCGCGTCTACCAATTCCGCCATCTGGGCAAATGGTTGGCGAAAATAATTAAACTCTTTCTCATAGACAATCATTTATCTTTATTTAATAAAATTAGTTAAAATGATGCAATAATTCTATATTTGCAGCCCTTTTTCAAAGAGGAAAAAATGAATAAAACAGTTAAATTTTTTGCAGGAAAAGCATCAGAAGTTTTGGCAAAAGAAATTGCGAATGCTTATGGCTCCCCTCTGTGTAGTAGTGACCTTATTAAGTTTGCAGATGGAGAATTTGAACCCTCTTTTAACGAAACGGTTAGAGGGGCAGATGTATTTTTAATTCAATCTACCACACCTCCATCTGATAATTTGATGGAACTTTTGCTTATGATTGATGCCGCAAAAAGAGCTTCTGCCAAAAATATTATTGCGGTAATGCCGTATTTCGGTTTTGCCAGACAAGATAAAAAAGGAAAACCAAGAGTACCGATAGGGGCAAAATTGGTAGCCAATTTACTCACGGCTGCAGGAGTTGATAGAATTATGACAATGGATTTGCATGCTGCTCAAATCCAAGGATTTTTTGAAGTTCCTGTCGATCATTTATTCGCTTCCGAACTTTTTCATGAAGATATTCAAAAGCTAAATTTAGAAAATTTGGTAGTTGCATCACCTGATATGGGAGGCTCTAAAAGAGCAAACTTTTATGCCAATCTTTTAAAAACGGGACTGGTGGTATGTTATAAGGACAGAAAAGAAGCCAATAAAATTGGCGGTATGATGCTGATTGGGGACGTGCAATGTAAAGATGTGGTAATAATTGATGATATGGTAGATACGGCAGGTACGCTTTCAAAAGCTGCTGATTTGATGATCGAAAAAGGAGCAACAAGCGTGAGAGCATATTGCACACATGGCGTACTTTCAAAAGATGCTTACGAAAAATTAGACAATTCAAAAATTCAGGAATTGATAATTACCAATACCATTCCAAAAAATCATAGAAGTAAAAAAGTAAGAGAAGTTTCCATTGCTTCATTTTTTGCACAAACTATAAAATCGGTAGTTAGTAATGAGTCGATTAGCGAAAAATGGAAAGAAAAATAAACAACAAACTATAACCCAAAAACAAATTTAAAAATGAAAACACTAGCAATTAGTGCAAAACTAAGAAATGGAACTGGCAAAACAGATTCCAAAGCACTAAGAAATCAGGGTAATGTACCATGCGTACTTTACGGGGGAGAAAAGCAAGTGTGTTTCTATGCTCATGAAAATGATTTTAGAAGCCTTGTATACACCCCAGACGTATTTATCGTAGAATTAGACATTGAAGGAGAAAAATTTCGGGTAGTAATGCAAGATCTTCAATTTCATCCAGTAACGGATAAGTTACTTCATTTAGATTTTCTACAAATTTTTGATGATAAAGAAGTGACCATGACTATTCCTGTTCATTTGAAAGGAATGTCTATTGGGATAAGAAACGGCGGGGGTCTTTCTTTTAGAAGAAGAAAAATTATTACAAGAGCAATTCCAGGAAATTTACCTGATTATATTGAAATCAATATTGCAGATTTAGATATAGGTCATTCTGTTTTTATAAAGGATTTAAGAGTGGATGAATATACATTTTTAGCGCCTGACAATGCAGTAGTTGTTGGGGTAAGAACAGCAAGAGAACTTATAATTGAGGAAGAAGAGGAAGAAGAATTAGAAGGGGAAGAAGGTGTTGAAGGGGAAGAAGGTGCTGAGGGAGAAGCAACTGAAGGTGCTGGTGAAGTAGCCCCATCAGAAGGTGGAGAAGAAAAACCAACTGCTGAATAAAAATGAAACACTTAATCGTAGGATTAGGGAACCCTGGTGAAGAGCACGAAAATACTCGTCATAATATAGGATTTAAAATATTGGATGCGCTTTCTAAGGCATCCAATATTTCTTTTACCCCTGACAAACATGCTAATATTACTACTATAAAATTTAAAGGCAGAACTTTACACTTAATAAAGCCAACAACTTTTATGAATTTGAGTGGTAAAGCGGTAAACTATTGGTTACAAAAATACAAAGTAGATATCAAAAATCTTTTGGTTATTACGGACGATACTGCCCTTGAATTTGGAACTTTACGCGTCAGAGAAAAAGGATCAGACGGAGGGCATAATGGACTGAAAAACACTAATGCGGTTTTGGGACATAATAATTATGCCAGATTACGATTTGGTGTAGGAAATGATTTCCATAGAGGAGGTCAAGCCGATTATGTACTTAGTAATTGGAGTAGTGAAGAAAACACAAAACTCCCTGAAAGAATAGAACAAGCAATAAAAATTATTCAGGCATTTACAACTATTGGGATTACAAAAGCCATGTCTGATTTTAATGGAAAGTAAAAATTAGCTTTCTAAATATTTTGCAATATTTACTTTTTTAGCAATAATAGAATGTAGTTTTTCAACTGCAACTCTTTCTTGCTCCATAGTATCTCTATCTCTTAAAGTAACAGTATTGTCTTCTAAGGTCTGATGATCCACCGTAATGCAATATGGTGTTCCAATTGCATCTTGTCTTCTGTATCTTTTTCCGATAGAATCTTTTTCTTCATATTGGCAATTAAAATCTATTTGAAGAGATTTCATTATTTCTCTTGCTTTTTCTGGCATTCCATCTTTCTTAGTTAGAGGAAGAATAGCAGCTTTTAATGGGGCTAAAACTGCAGGGATTTTTAAGACTACTCTACTTTCCCCATTTTCTAATTCTTCTTCACGGAAAGAATGACTTAATACCGTAAGGAACATTC
>CAJWUS010000093.1 GCA_913047525.1 uncultured Flavobacteriales bacterium
GATGGGTATAGGCAAAGGGAAATTACTGACAGAAAAAGATTTAACTTTAACAGCACTTATAGAAGCAAAAAGATTAGAGGATTATCATATGGGATTAATGGTAATTTTTTATTCCAATCTTCTGGATCGGTAATAATTTGGAAAAGTTTGCAAGAAGCCTATATTCCACTTGATGGCATCTCAACTACAAATGGAGATACTTATAATGTTGATCCTTTCATTACTTACATTCAAGGAAATAATAGGCATTCCTTACGAACTAGATATTTGAAAGTGATCAATGATAATAGCACTAAAGGAGAAGACGATAATCAAGATAACGAATCCGAGATTTATTTTTCTGATTATCAGTGGCAAAAGAATCTAGAAAAGTACAACTTACGAATTACAAGCGGTACAACTAATGAAATTGTTTATGGTCGTGCTGAACTTTTCCAAGGAAGTAATTCAAGAAAAAATCATTCTCTATATACCCAATTGGATAAAAAATGGGGAAAACTAAACCTTTCATTAGGTACTAGATACGAATATTTCAGTATTGATTCTGAAACAGATCATGTCGTTGATGGAGATACTATTAATCATATTGCAACAGGCAAACCTGTTTTCAGAACAGGATTGAATTATCAAATAGCAGAGCATACTTATATCCGTTCTTCATGGGGACAAGGGTATCGTTTCCCTTCAATGGCTGAATTATTTATCTCTACTAATCAATCTGGATTTGAAATATATCCAAATTCTGAACTTAAGCCTGAAAGTGGATGGAGTGCAGAAATAGGTATTAAACAGGGGGTAAGACTAGGAAATTGGATGGGTTATTTGGATGTTGCAGGATTTTTAATGCAATATGAAGATATGATGGAATTTAGTTTTGGGCCTTGGGGAGATCCCAATACTAAACCTATGCAAGGATTTGGATTTAAATCTCTTAATGTTGGGAAAACACAAATTGGTGGTTTAGAGATAAGTTTGAATGGTCAAGGCAAAATAAATGATAAGTTAACTATTAATGTTCTTGCAGGTTACACATATATGAATCATAAATCGCTTACGCCAGATGAAGTTTATGGCTACGGATATAATCATGGAGATACTATTGAAGATGTGATTTATGATCAGTCAGTAACATACAATAATAGCAGTTCAGACTCTACATTGTTGAAATACAGATATAATCATATTGCAAAATTAGACTTAGAAATCATTTATAAAAAACTATCCATAGGAGGAAGTTTTAGAAGCAATGACTTTATGAGAAATATTGACAAAATTTTCACTACTGCATTTGTAAGTGGAGATGAAAATATGGTAGGAATGATTCCGGGGATTAATGATGCAAGAGAAAAGTTTAAAGATGGAGATTTTCTAATTGATACTAGAATAGGATATCAATATAATGATAATATACGGGTTTCTTTTATTATCGATAATCTGCTCAACAGAGAATATATGAGCAGGCCTGCTGATATGCGCCCACCAAGAATGTTTGCTCTGCAAATGAGTTTGAAAATTTAATAGATGAAAATATTAGGTGTCATTCCTGCCCGTTACGATTCGAGCCGTTTCCCTGGAAAACCTCTTGTCGATATTGCAGGGAAAAGTATGATTCAAAGAGTCTATGAGCAAAGTAAAAAGTGCAAGGAACTTTTAGAAGTTTTTGTGGCTACTGACGATGATAAGATTTTTGCACATGTAAAAGAATTTGGTGGTAATGTAAAATTGACTTCTGATCATAATTCTGGAACAGAAAGATGTAATGAACTTGCTCAAAATTTGAAAGAGAAATTTAATATCGTTATCAATATTCAAGGTGATGAGCCCTGTATTAACCCAGAGCAAATAAGTCAAGTAGTAAATTGCTTTACAGATGATCACACTAATATTGCAACCTTAGCAAAGCAAATAAAAACCACTGAAAATCTCTTGAATGAAAACATTGTAAAAGTAGTTTTTGGGGCCAATAACTTTGCTCAAGATTTTAACCGTTTGCCTATTCCAGAGCCAAAAAGTTTTGATTCTGAAAAATGGTTTTTAAATAATAAGTTTTATAAACACATTGGTATTTATGCCTATCGAACAGAAATATTACAAGAGATATGCAAATTAAAACAAAGCGAAAGAGAAATTAAAGAGAAACTAGAACAATTAAGATGGCTTGAAAATGGCTATAAAATCAAAGTAGGTATCACTGAATTTGAAAGCCAGTCGGTTGATGTACCAAAAGATATTGAAAAATTAAATTTGTAAAATTATTTTGAGTAATTTAGCGCTTAGAATGAACAAAACAATTGAGCATTATATTTCCAACCTATTTTATTTGCACGATTGTGTAATTATTCCTGGTTTTGGGGGTTTTGTCGGAAATAAAAAATCAGCTTACATTCATCCCATTTCAGGAATCATCTATCCTCCAAGTAAAGAATTTTTGTTTAATAAAAATCTAACTCAAAATGATGGGCTTCTAGCCACTCACATTGCAAAAGAAGAAGGTATTGACTTCTCAGAAATCAGTAGTCTAATTGACAATTTTGCTCAAAATATTCAAGATGAACTAAATAGTAAAAGCGTTTTCAAACTACAAAAAGTAGGGACTTTTACAAAAGGAAAAGAGGGGAATATCTCTTTTTTACAAAACAAAAATCATAATTATAATTTAGCATCCTTTGGAATGCAAGCCAATCATAAATCCAAAAAGATAGAGCGTACCATAAGTGATGATAAAGAAGTGATTATAAAAACGATCCAGAGAAAAGATCTAAGCAAAACTTTTACAAGAGCCGCCGCAGTACTTATTCCACTTATCGGATTGTCTTTAATTGGGATCACTCAGGAAGAAAATATCAATGGTATTTATAGCCAAATGGCAAATTTGAACCCTTTTGCAAATGATAATACGGAAATTGTTGTAGAAAGCGCAAACAAAATTGAAGCTGAAATTCCTATTGTAGAAATTATTGGAGAAGAGGTAGAAGATATTATCCCAAAAGAAGAATTAATTCTGCCAACAATACAAAAAAAATACACTTATTATATAATTGCTGGCGCTTTTGCTAAAAGAAAAAACGCCGATAAATTATTATCCAAATTGAAAACCTGGAATTATAATGCTTCTATTGTTAATAATGGTAATCTAAATCGTGTTTCTTATAGCAGCTATACTAGCAAAGAAGAAGCGCTTTTAGCGTTGAAAGAAATACGAATTGCCAACCAATCAGCTTGGCTACTTACCAACTAAAATGCAAGTAAAAACTCCAAAAGAAAGTAGAGCAATTCTTACTGAGATTGTGTTGCCTAATGATACAAATAACCTAAATAATTTGATGGGAGGTCGGCTTTTGCATTGGATGGATATTGCAGCAGCCATCACAGCTCATAGGCATTGCAACCGAACTTGTGTAACGGCTTCTGTAAACAATGTATCATTTGAACATCCTATTCCAAAAGGAAGCATTGTTACATTGGAAGCAAATATCTCTAGAGCATTTTCATCCTCTATGGAAATATTTATTGACGTCTGGATTGAAGATACATCATCCGGTAATAAAACAAAATGCAATGAGGCTATCTACACCTTTGTAGCTGTTGATGTTATGGGAAAACCCTCAAAAGTTTCAGAAGTAAGTCCAGAAACAGAATTGGAAAAGAAACGATTTGAAGGAGCTCTAAGAAGAAGGCAACTTTCACTTATTTTAGCAGGGAAACTAAAGGCAAATGATGCGTCTGAACTAAAGGCATTATTTATTCAAGAATAAATCCTCATCAATTTCTTGCATGCAATCAAAGTGTCCTCTTGGGCATTTCTTATATCCAATCTTTGTGCAAGGACGGCATGATAAATTTGCCACTTCTATTATTTTAGAATTAAGATTTGCCGAATAAGGACTCATTCCAAAGGCAGGAATGGTATTCCCCCAGATCGAATAAATCTTCTTTTTGAAAGCAGCCGCAATATGCATCATTCCCGTATCATGTGATATTACATGTTTTGCATTTTTAATGATAAAAGCAGATTGAACAATACTGTGTTTTCCACAAGTATTTTGAGTATTTGTTGTGTCAGCTACAATCTTTTCTCCCTTTTCAAAATCTTCTTCTCCACCAATCAGTATAATTTTTTCATTTAGTTTTCTGCAAATGCTAATGATTTTTTCTTCAGGTAATTTCTTAGTCTCGTGTTTCCCTCCAATTGCAAAAGCAATAAACTCATTTGGTAAATCTTCTATCTTATCTTTCTCTGTCAGGAAAAAGTCCAAACCTAGATTGTCATTTTCAACACCTAGATGCTTAACTGTTTCCATATACCTGTCCACAATATGAAGATTTGGTAAAAAATTTATTTTGAAAGTTGTCATCAACCATTTTTGCACATTTATTTTTCTAAAACTTTTTGATTTAACTCCAAGCTTTTGTTTTAGAGTTTGAGTGCGAACATTATGATGTAAATCAATAAGCAAATCGTAATTCTCATCTTTAAGTGTAGCAACTACCTCTTTTATGTTTTTTTCAATAGAATGTACTTTGTCAATATAAGGATTACTAGAAAGTAAATTAGAAAATTTTGAGAAAGTAAGATAATGAATTTCTGCATTGATCTGTTTTTTTAAAGTTCTAACAACAGGAGTTGTAAGCACAATGTCGCCAATAGAAGAAAAACGAACAACTAATATTTTCAATGCTTTTTGCACAGGC
>CAJWUS010000094.1 GCA_913047525.1 uncultured Flavobacteriales bacterium
AAAAAGCCGGAAAGCAGCGTTGGAAATGGCGTAAGAAGAAAATGCGCCGTAGAAAGCGTGAAAGAAAGCGTAACAAGTAATATTAGTTATATTAATCGAGATATTTGCTTATAATGGCACGATATGAGGGTTTGAGATGCCTGTAATAAATATTGATTTTGATGACCTAAATCGGATGCTAAAAGAACCCTTAGATTCTGAAAGTTTTTCAAAAATTATCCCCCAGATAGGTGCAGATCCTGACGAAATAAATAAAAATGATGCTGTTGTCGAATTTTTCCCAGACAGGCCGGACTTATTATCTACGGAAGGGGTTGCAAGAGCTATTAGGGCATTTACAGAACAACAACTAGGTCTTGTAGATTACAAGACGAATGCGGCTACTACGCATATGGTTGTCTCTCCAAATGTTTTAGAAGTTAGACCCTGTGTTTTAGGAGGTATTGTAAGAGGTATTAAGCTTGATGATGTTGCAATCAAATGTTTAATGGAACTCCAAGAAAAATTACATGTAACGCTAGGTCGTAAAAGAAATAAAGTTTCTATTGGGATTCACGATTTAGAGAAATTAGAGGGACCATTCAACTATACTACCTGCTCCCCTCATGAACCTGCATTTGTTCCCCTCCAAAAGGATTATGAAATGACACCCGAAGAAATTCTAAAAGAACACCCTAAAGGAATAGAATATGCACATCTTCTAGAAGAATTTAAAGAATATCCTCTAATTACTGATTCAAAAGGTGAAGTTGCATCGATGCCACCTATAATCAATGGTGCATTAACTACAATTACTAATAAAACAACAGAAGTACTAATTGATGTAACTGGTTTGGACCAAAATGCTGTAGAAGCGTGCCTGAATATCGTTGCAGCAGCACTAGTGGAAAGAGGCGGAGAGATTGAGCAACTAGAAATTAGATATCCTACTGAAAAGATAATAGTGCCTCAAATGGAACCAAAGACGCATAAAATTGAAAATGATTATTTGATAAATTTACTAGGTTTTGATCCTGAAAATTTTGCTATATTCAAGGCGTTTAGAAAATGTGCTATGGAACCTGATCTAAAAGATGGAACTTGGCATGTAAAGATACCAGCATATCGGGCTGACATACTTCATCCAATAGATTTACTCGAAGAAGTAGCAATAGGGTTAGGATATGATAATTTACCAGAGCACCTCCCAAAAGAAGCACGATTTGGAGATGCATTGGAATCAAGAAAACTAGAGAATAGTTGTAGAGAAACAATGCTGGGTATCGGATTTCAAGAAGTTGTAACACTTACACTTACATCCACTAAAATGCTACACGAAAACACAGGAAGAGAAAGTAACTATGAAGCTGAAGTTTCAAACCCTGTTACCGAAGACTACCATATGCTACGACCAAGTATACTACCTAATCTTATAGAATTGCTTAAAAGCAATAGACATCGAGAGTTACCCCAAAGAATATTTGAGGTTGGGCAAGTGGTAATTGAACATAGTAATCACACATCACTAGCATGGATTGAACTAGCAAGTAAATCTACTTTTTCCAACGCAAGATCAAATGCAGAAATTATATCGAAAAGACTTGAATTAGATGGGACCCCTACTGAAGATGAAGATCCACTTTTTATTCCCGGAAGATGTGTTCAAATTAAAACCGAAAATACTACTCTAAAATATGGCGAAATCCATCCACAAACACTGGAAAAATATGAACTTGATTATCCGGCAATTGGTGGAGAAATAATTTGGTGAAATTACCTGTTTGCTTTGAACCTAAGTCTACAGCTATGATTTTCAGAAGCTTATTGGATGAATTAGGATACCAATATAAGAGAACGAATGTCAACCGAACATACAGTAGTGTTGCTATTGTAATAGCACTTGAAAGAACTGCAATGGTTTACAGATATGAAGTTAATGAACTTGGTGCTATCATTGATATATGGAGTGAAAGACCGAGTTCAGGCAATATAACCTACATAGAAATTAAAGGAAAAAATGAAAAAGATAATAAAAAAATATTAAAATTGTTTTCGGAAAAACTCCCCAGAAAGCCATGGGAATATACAATAGGACAAAAAATAAGAAATGGATGGTTTAGTCAGGGTATATTAGGAGCTAAGAAATCATGGTGTAAAGTAATAGAATGAGCTTGTTGAAAGATATTGAACCTATTAAAACAAAAGATTACCTCAAAGACAAATTTCAAGAATATTACAAAAATGCAGACATCACTTTGCCACCAAGGTTTACATCACGTGAATGGGGGTTTCTTAGTTGGAAAGGCGGTATAATGAATCGACATGTAAATTTTCGCACCGTTAAGGAAGTTAAGGCCTACTTAGCAAGAATAGCACCAGCTCATTGCTATCATTCTGTAGCATACTACAAGGATCCAAGCAAAAATACCATGATTGACAAAGTTTGGCAGGGGGCGGACTTAATTTTTGATTTAGACGCTGACCATCTACCTGAAATGGAGGATGTCAAAAAAGGGAAAATACCTTTCTCTAAACTTATGGAATACATTAGAGAACAAACTTACAGACTTGTAGTTGATGTTCTATTAGGTGACTTTGGATTAAGTGAAGAAGATTTATTGATTACATTTAGTGGAGGAAGAGGATATCACGTTCATGTAAGAACACCTGAAGTACTGACATTGCCATCAGGAGCAAGGCGAGAAATCGCAGACTATCTTACTGGTAAAGGTTTAGACTTGAACAAAATACTAATTGACGCAGGATATACAAAGGAATATCCGATTAGAGGAAAAGGTATTGAAAGAAAAAATTTGGGTATTGAAAAACTGCCAAAAAAAGACGCGAAAGGCTGGCAAGGAATTATCACCAGATACATTCACAATGTATTAGATAATTTAAGAGAGAAAAATGACGAGGAAAAAAAACCTATTATGAAAAAATTCGGTATTTCAAAAGATATACTGGATCTCAAGGATAGTAATGATAATATATTCAACAAACTTCCCAAAACACCAAAAAACCGATTTGTAAGAATTGCCTTAAAAGAAACTGCAATTCACCCTGACGAACCCGTAACAGGAGACATACACCGACTAATTCGTTTGCCTGGTTCTTTACATGGTGGTTCTGGACTAAGAGTTACTACTATGGATTCTAAGAAACTAGAAACATTTAATCCGATGAAGGATGCAATAGCATTTGGCGATAATTTAGTTAAAATACGATCAATTGTCAATCATCCTGTAACAATGGGAGAAGGACTTACTACTCTAAAACCTGAAAGTGTTGTTGATTTGCCCGAAATGGCTGCAATTTATTTTATGGCTCGTAACTGGGCCCACTTGGTTCTTGAAACATGATTTGTGGTGTAGATGAAGCAGGGAAGGGGCCTGTTGTAGGGCCTTTGGTTGTTGCTGCTGTCGCTGTAAATAATGCAAAAGATATAGCAAATTTGGGAATTAAAGATTCAAAACAATTAACACAAAGGAAAAGAAAAGAATTGTACAATATAATTAAAGCAGAATTCAATTTTGCTGTAGAAATAATTGAGCCTAAAATAGTAGACGAGTATAGAAAAAGAAACAAGTTGAATGAATTAAATCGAGAAGCTTTTGAAAGACTGATTTCCAAACTAGACCCAAACGTAGCTTATGTAGATGCTGCAGATGTGAATGAACATAGATTTGGTAGTCAAATTAAAGCAAGCCTTACCAATAAAAATGATACTGATGTTATCTCTATGCACAAAGCAGATGCAAAGATAGATGTTGTTGCGGCCGCATCTATAATTGCTAAAGAAACAAGAGAAAGGGAAATTGAAAAACTTAAGGACAAAATAGGAGATTTTGGTAGTGGATATCCCTCTGATGAAAGGACAATTAAGTTTTTGAAGAGCTTTTATGCTGATAATGGTAAGTGGCCTACTGGTACTCGTGAAAGTTGGAAAACTTTGGAACGAATACGTCCTGTAAAAACACTTGATGACTTCGGTGAAAATAATGACTAACAGCGTAATAGATTTGCTTGGTAAAAAAGTGGTAGAGTTTAATTCCAGAATAGACAATGAACCTAACTTCTCTAAAATGATTGAGGGGAAGAACAGAACAATCTGTATTTGTGTTTCAGATGGAGATACTTATTCAAGTAAATTAGAAAATTTAAGAATTGAAGATTTTGTTAGAACAGAAGATATGAATGCCGATTTAGTAGTAACTGCAAATTCAGAAATTTTATCGGCACTAATCCAAAGAGACATTTCACCGGTTAAAGCTTACATGTCTGGTGATTTAAAGGTCAAAGCAAGTTTAACTGATATGCTGCTTCTCAAAAGATTATTCTGATTTTCTAGCAAAGATTAAATTAGATAAAGCTGCAATTTCACTAGGTTTTAGGACCTCTGCTCTCTCATCCATATTTTCTAAGTCATCTACTTCAATATCTTTAAAATTTAATTTAAGACAATTGCGTATTTTCTTTCTGCGGTGTGTGAAAATAGATCGAACCACTTCCTCAAATGTACCAAAATCGTCCAACTCGTAATCAGGTGTACGGCGCACTAACTGAACGACCTGAGAATGTATTTTGGGCTGTGGTTGAAATGCAGTTTTGGAAACTTTGAAAAGTTTTCTTGTGTCAACATAAT
>CAJWUS010000095.1 GCA_913047525.1 uncultured Flavobacteriales bacterium
AAAGTAGGGTGTACTTCTTTAATTTTTCTTGCAGAAGTGCTAGTTTCATTATATAATTTTGAGCTATATCTTGCATAGTTTTCAGAATTTAAGCGATTAATAAAGTTGATTAATTCCGATTTCTCATTCAAATTCTCATTAGCAATTTTTGCTAAAATTTGTCTAGCGACAGATAAATAATCTCTTCTAAAAACACCAAACATTGCCGATTGTTTTAAGTCAGCAAGCCAACCCTCTAATTCAGTAATTTGCACCTTACCTGCAATATTATTTGCAATATTCAAGAATTCATTAAGTTCGGTTTTTAATGGTGCTTGATACTGTTCCCAAGCAGATTTTTTCTCCTCTTTCACAAATGCTTTCACCTCAGTAACAATAGAATCTAATTCTTCCCTTGTTGCTATCTTGCTTTCTATAATCCACTCCTCAAATTTCGCTATACAATCATAATCTTGTTCCCATTGCAATCTTTCTTTACTTTTATATCTTTCATGCGAACCAGAAGTAGAATGGCCAGTTGGTTGTGTCATCTCTACTACATGAATAATACAAGGAATATGCTCATTTCTAGCTAACTTTTCACACTTTTCATAAGCATCTACCAATGCAGGATAATCCCAAGCTTTTACCTTCATAATTTCAAAACCATCTGCTTTCTCATCTCTTTGGAATCCTTTCAGGATTTCAGAAACATCCGACTTTGTCATCTGCAAATCATTAGCTACTGAAATACCGTAACCATCATCCCAGATAGAAATAATTGCAGGAACTTGCAACACACCAATAGCATTTACAGCTTCCCAAAAATGTCCCTCTGCACAAGTAGAATTCCCAACTGTTGCAAATGCGATTTCACTTCCACCATTTGTAAAACTTGGTTTATTTTTTGCAAGTACTTTGTTTTCTCTATAAATTTTAGAAGCTTGAGCAAGCCCAACCAATCTTGGAAATTGAGATGCTAAACAAGCCATGTCAGAAGTAGAGTTTTTTTGCTCCATTAAGTTTCTCCAACTTCCATCATCATTTACAAAACGACTTCCAAAATGATTCATCATTTGCCTTGAGCCAGAGCTAGGTTCAGCTGAAAGTTCAGGATTTCCATATAAATGAGAAAACATTTGTTTAGTGGTAAGTTGTCCTATGGCCATCATCAGTGCTTGATCCCTATAATAACCAGCACGAAAATCTCCATCTTTAAAAACTTTTGAAAGAGCTACCTGCGCTAATTCCTTTCCATCTCCAAAAATCCCAAAACTTCCTTTCCCAGACAACACATCTCTTCTTCCTTGCAAACTGGCTTCTCTACATTCATTTATTAATCTATAATCAGAAAGTATTGTTTTCTTAAAATTATCAATTGTAATCTTCTCCATTGTTTGTTGCTTAGCAGTCATTAGTTTTTCCAAATAATTGAAGTGCAAAAATAATCAAATATTAACATAAAGCTCCTGTTTTTATTAGTTGGAAATAATTCGTAAAAATAAGTTTAGATTTATAATAAAGATGTTTATATTTGCAGCCCTCTTTAAGTGAGGATTAATCACGAGATGGTTTAACCAAATAAAAAAGAAAATGGCAACAAGAATTAGATTACAAAGATATGGTAAAAAAGGAAAACCAATTTACCATATTGTAGTGGCCGACCAAAGGTCGAAAAGAGATGGAAGATTAATTGAAAGGTTGGGACTCTACAACCCAAACACAAATCCAGCAACAATAGAGATTAATTTTGATAGTGCTGTAAATTGGGTATTAAAAGGCGCCCAACCAAGCGATACTGCAAGAGCAATTTTATCATACAAAGGAGTAATGATGAAGAAACACTTAATAGCTGGTGTTGCTAAAGGCGCTTTTTCAGAAGAAGATGCTGAAAAAAGATTCACGATTTGGATGGATGAAAAAGCTAAGAAAATTACTAAGAAAGAATCTGAATTAAAAAATACTGCAATTGATGCTAAAAAAGCAAGATTAGCGGCTGAAAAAGCCATTAAAGAAGAAAAAGCAAAAGCTATAGATCTTAAAAATTCTAAATTAAAAGAAGAGGTAGAAGCTGCAGCTGCTGTAAACTCAGAAGAAGCTCCTGAAAATGAGGAAGTAGTTGAAGAAGAAACAAAAGCAGAAAAAACTGTTGAAGAAGATCCTGCAACTGAGGAAGTAGTTGAAGAAAAAACAAAAGCAGAAGAAACTACTGAAGAAGATCCTGCAAATAAGGAAGTAGTTGAAGAAGAAACAAAAGTAGAAGAAACTACTGAAGAAGCTCCTGCAACTAAGGAAGTAGTTGAAGAAGAAACAAAAGTAGAAGAAACTACTGAAGAAGCTCCTGCAACTGAGGAAGTAGTTGAAGAAGAAACAAAAGTAGAAGAAATTGAGGAAGAGGAAGTTGTTGTAGAAAAAAAGGAAGAAGACTCTGCTGAGGAAGAGGAAACGAAAGAAGCTTAAATACAAATAAAATGCAAAAAAAAGATTGCTTCTTAGTAGGAACAGTTTTTAAATTGCACGGATATAAAGGGGATGTCAATATCTATAATGAAGTTGATGTTCCTTTTGATTTTAATACGCTTGATTATTTTTTGATTGAGCAAAATAGTGAGCTTATCCCCTTTTTTATTGATAGAGCAAGACCTACTAAACCAAATGTTATTTTGGTAAAGTTTGAAGATGTAGATTCAGAAGAAGAAGCTAAAAAAATACTAAAACGAAAAATATTTTTGCCAAAAGAATTTTTTTCAGAAACAGATGATAATGATATCTCAAAAAAGCAACTCATTGGCTTTTTGGTGATTGATATAAAAATGGGTGAGTTAGGAAAAATCACCTTTATCAACTCAAAAACAGCACAACAACTTATTTATGTACATAAAGATGGAAATGAATTCTGTTTCCCTTGGCATGAGAAATTTGTAAAAAATATAGATGCCAAAAAAGGAATTATGGAAGTGGAAATACCTAAGGAATTTTTGGACTTAAACTAACTCCTCCACAAAGTTAATCCCATTTTCAGAAAGCTCCTTTAAAACAGGAATGTAAATATCTTTGGTAGTTGGAATCTTTACTCCAACTGAATTTATCTCTCCACTTAAGATTAATTTAGTCGCGATAGCCACAGGCAAACCTACTGTTTTTGCCATAGCCGTATATCTTGGATCATACCCAAAAACTAAAAGGGAAGAATTAAGTTTCTTTTGCTCGCCATTTTGCACATACTCAAACTGATGTTGCATCACTATCAAGTCCTTATCCTCAGATCCAAGAGTCCATTTAGATTCCAGAATTGCTTGCAATAACTGAGCAGGACTAGCATTTTGTATTCCAACCTTCTCATTAGAAAACAAGCCTAACCAATTCAATTTCTTAAAAATTACACCTTCAGTTGTTAAATTAAATTTCTTGCAAAGTTTTTCTTCAGTTGACAATGTATCATTTTTTGGAAGGAAGATATCTACTAATTCTCTGTTAGAAATAATTTCAGAATTTTCTATCTTATAAGAATCATCTGTCATCCCTAACTGAACAAATATATTCCAGGCCTTGGAAAATCCTTTTCTCCTAAGTGTCCCTCTAAATAATGTTGGAATATTTTCTATATCATAGGCTTTTCTATAAGACAAGGAATCTCTATTAGCATATCCTTCAAACTCACCTGCATCTAAAACAGTCATAGTTTCTGTACGTTCAAAAAGTTTAGTATAAGGGATTTCTTTACACTCTCCATTCTCAATATACTGTGCAGTGCCTTTTCCTGCTAATACCACATTCCTTGGGTTCCAAGTAAATTTGTAATTCCAAGGATTATTATCGAAATCAGGATGAATTAAACCTCCACAAAAAGATTTAAATGATGTTAGCTTTCCTCCTTTCTTTTTTATTTTATCAATCACTTCCATGGCTGACATATGATCAATCCCTGGATCAAGTCCCATTTCATTTAATAATAATACTCCTGCTTGTTTTGCCGATTCGCCTAAATCTGCAATTTCATTTGAAACATATGATGCCGTAACCATATTTTTTCTCAACTTTACACAATCATTAGCAACTGTAATATGCATACTTGCTGGCAACATAGAGACTACAATGTCAGCTTTACCTATCTCCTCTTCTCTTTTTTTCTGATCTGTTACATTTAAGAATATTGCTTTCCCATTTTTATTGTTAGCAACTGCCTTTTTTGCTAATTCTTCTGAAAAATCCGCTATAGTTACTAACCAATTATTTTCTTGTGCGTTATCTAATAAATATTTAATTAATATTACTGCTGATCTTCCTGCTCCTATTACTAAAATATTTCTCATAAAACTTTACAAATTTGAAAGGCGAAAGTATTATTTATTTAATAAAATCCTCAATAATATTCATCAAAAAATAATGACTTATCTCATACTCTTATAGATAATTATCTTTAATTTTGCTTCTTCAAAAACTAGAAAGAAAACATTATGACCGAAACAGGAAAGCGAGCACAAAATGCTACCATCTCTGATTTAGGAATTAAAGACGGAACTGCACACTGGAATTTATCA
>CAJWUS010000096.1 GCA_913047525.1 uncultured Flavobacteriales bacterium
CCTGTAGTTTTACAACAATTAGCACATTCTAAGCAATTAGTATATTCAAAAACTTCATCATGCAAAGGATGAATGGTTTTATCTAAAATTTTTGGTTTTAAATTCTTTAAATTCTTGAAAAACCTATTATTTTCCTTGCGTTTTAATATTGCTTGCTCTTTGTGTTTTATTAAAAAATAATCTGGCAAGAGGTTAGATGTTAAGTTTATAAATTATTACAAATACCAAACAGTTAACTTTTATACAATTGTCTTAGTATCGAACTGTTCCAGGTAATCCGCTACTCTTCTTACAAATTGCCCTCCCAGCGCTCCATCTACAACTCTGTGATCATAAGAAAGTGAGAGGAACATCATGTGACGAATAGCAATAACATCTCCATGTTCTATTTCCAAAACAACAGGTTTTTTCTTTATAACTCCACAAGCCAGAATAGCTACTTGTGGTTGATTGATAATTGGCGTTCCCATCAGATTACCAAAAGTACCAACATTAGTCATAGTGATTGTTCCGCCCTGAATATCATCAGGTTTTAATTTTCCACCTCTTGCTCTTGTAGCCAAATCATTTACTGCCTTAGTAATGCCAACTAAGTTTTTGTTCTGGCACTCTTTTATAACCGGAACAATTAAATTTCCATCAGCAAGTGCTGCCGCCATTCCAATATTGATATTTTTGTGAATATGGATATTTGTTCCTTCCACCGAAACATTTATCATTGGGAAATCCTTAACAGTTTTTGCCATTGCCTCAATAATAATAGGAGTAAAGGTGATGTTTTGTTCTTCTCTTTGTTTGAAGCCTGCTTTTACTTTATTTCTCCAATTTACAATATTGGTCATATCCGCTTCTACAAAAGAAGTAATGTGTGCAGAGGTCTGCTTGGACATAGTCATGTGTGCCGAAATCAGTTTACGCATTCGGTCCATCTCAATAATCTCTGTATCAACCGTATTATCTGGCGGAGTAGGAGTATGTTGTGGAACAGGAGTTACTGGCGGAATAGGTTTTTCTACTTTTGTAACAGCAACAGTCCCTCTTGTTTTGATATAGGATGCTATATCTGATTTTGTTACTCTACCTTCTTTTCCTGTTCCATTAATAGCATCTAATTCATCCATTGAAATTCCTTCAGATTTTGCTATACTCTTCACCAGTGGTGAATAGAATCTGTTCCCAGCATTTGTAATTGGAGCAGTTTTAGTTTCTTCAACTACTTTTGTAACTTCTTTTTCTATTACTTTTTCCTCTACTTTTGTCGGTGTTTCTGATTGAGTATCATTACTGCCATCCGTTTCTAAAATAGCAAATACTTGTCCAACTTGCACAAGATCATCTGTCTGAAAAAGTTGCTCTACTAATTTTCCTTCATGAGTTGATGGAACCTCAGAATCTACTTTATCGGTAGCAATTTCAATAATGGTCTCATCTAATTCTACCATTTCTCCTACTTGCTTAGCCCATGAAATTACCGTAGCTTCAGATACACTTTCCCCCATTTTGGGCATAATTAATTCTACTCTTTCCATTTTATCATCTTCAATTTAATAGTTTGCAAAAATACTAAAAAAGTATTGTAAAAATTGTGTATTACCCAAGTTGATTTAAGCACTTAAAAATAATATATAAATCATTTCTAGCACTATAATCTTTAGCGTAACGCATATTTATATTTCGAATCTCCTTGCTATCAATATCTTCTATTTTAAGACAGGAGGTAGGAGAAAGTATGCCTTTTCGGATATTTGGAAAATGTGATTCATATTTTCCATTAAAGCCCACAAAAGTTTTATTGGCTTTCAATATGCTTATCATATTTTTTACAAACTGAGTAGGGGAACTGCAAAACCACATAAGAATTGGCGCGAAAATTAAGAACAAGAAAGAAAACAGAAAATCAAACACTCTTTTATTTCGCTTGTTGGCTGTTTTAGCAAGTTCCCAATTTGAGTCTGGTGAATAATAATCTCCCAATGTTTCTCTGGAATTACTACCGATAAGGAAGTGGCTATTTTCTGGTAGAATCTTGAAATTTAAAGAAGTTCCAGAAAGGGAAATAAGCCATTTAATGATATCTTTAAAGCTAATGTCCAAACTTGCAAAAACCACTTCATCTATTTTATGTTTTTTGATGATTTTTTTTACTTCAGAGAAAGAGCCTAATGCACCATTCTCTCCTTTTTGGCTCAAATAGCCAATAAGTTGGGTATTATGTTTGGAATTAGATATAATTTTTTCTGCTCTTACAAATTCAGCTTTTTCAGATAAAAGTAAAAGATTCATCACTCTTTTTTCTGCAATATCTAAATCCTGATGACTAAGGATCCTGTAGAGAAATCTTAAAAAAACGAACAAAGTAAAAACTAAGATTCCGCCAATAATTATTATTGCTCTTGAAAAACGAATGGCATTAAAAAAGTTAGAGAATGTCGCTATTACTAGAAGTCCAAAAATTACTCCTCTTGCCACACGATTTATTCTAAATGGTTTATCGTATGCTCCACTAAAAAATAAGGAAATAATCCAAATAAAAATATAAGAAGGAATTATCAAAGTCGTAAAAGTTTCTGAGAAAGAATAAGGAGCATAATTTTTCCCCCAATAATTTGTTAAAAGTAGCAGGCCAAAATAAATGGTAGAGAAATCGATAATTGGAAGTAAAAATATTTTGACAAAATCTCTTATCAATACAATAAGTGATTTTACAAGAGTGGCCATTTTTATCAGGGGTAAAAAAAGAGAGTGTTTACTGAAATGTTTTTTTACAAACGCAATCATGGATTTATTAAAGCCAATGGTAAAGCTAAGCGTGTGTCTTTTGTTGCTCTCCCCCTTGTAATGTATGATTTTAATGTCGCCTAAATAATAATTCTTAAAGCCCTTTTCTGCAATTCGCATACAAAGGTCAGTATCCTCCCAATACATAAAAAACTGTTCGTCAAAAAGACCAACTTTATATAGCACAGATTTCCTAATAAACATAAAAGCACCAACTAATACCTCTACTTCATGCCTGTCGTCTTTATCTAGATTTCCTAAATAATAGTGATCGAAAGTTCTTGATTTTGGAAAAAACTTATGCAATCCTAAAAACTTAAACAGGGAAGTTTTAAAATCAGGGATTCCTCTTTTACTTTCATCCAAAAACTCCCCTTTTCCATCAATCATTTGCACTCCAACTGCTCCTACATCTTTTTGTTCTTGCATAAATTTAAATGCTTTTTCAAAAGCATCTTCTTCAACTAGAGTGTCTGGATTTAAAAGCAGAATAAATTCTCCTTTTGCCTTCAGAATTGCCTGATTATTGGCTTTGGAAAATCCTACATTCTTAAGGTTGCTTATAAGTTGAATATCTGGAAATTTTACCTTTACCATTTCTACCGATTCATCTACAGAATGATTGTCGATAACTATAATTTCAGCATCCAAATTTCGGATGGCTTTTAAACAAGAGCGCAAGCATTGTTCCAAAAAAAACTTAACATTGTAACTAACAATTATTACAGATAATTTTGTCATTCTGGAAATCTAATTCACTAAGGAATTTTCGTATGGTAAACGGCTTGAAATAGCTGAGGCTAAGGTAAGTTCATCCGTGTATTCTAGTTCATCACCAACAGCAATTCCTCTGGCAATTATAGAAACAGAAATATCGAATTCTTTCAATCGTTTGAAAAGGTAGTAATTGGTAGTATCGCCTTCCATGGTAGTGCTTAACGCAAAAATCACTTCCTTTATTGAGTTATCTTTTACTTTTTCTACTAATTCTTCTATTCTTAATTCAGATGGACCAATACCATCCATTGGGGAAATAAGTCCACCAAGCACATGGTAAACACCCTTGAATTGCATGGTATTTTCAATGGCCATCATTACCCTGATATCTTCTACAACACAAATAATATTTTTATCGCGTTTTGTGTTTGCACATACCTCACAAAGTTCTAAATCGGAAATACTATAACAAGCTTTGCAATAACTGATATTATTGATGAGTCGGATGAAAGATTCTCCAAATTGCTGAACCTGTATTTTTTCTTGTTTTAGCATGTGTAATACTAGGCGTAAAGCCGATTTTTTACCAATTCCCGGTAAGCGAGAAAGGTGGTTTACGGCTGTTTCAACAAGTTTAGATGGAAAGTTCATTTTGCAAATATAGTTGTATTCTTAATAATTCTGATAGATTTGTCAAAACAAAACATTATATGTCATCAACGCTCATATTAATAGTAATTGCTGCTTATTTTTTTGTATTAATTATCATCTCTTACCTCACAGGAAAATCAGATAGTAATAGCACTTTCTTCTTGGGTGATAAAAAATCACCTTGGTACATAGTTGCTTTTGGAATGCTTGGGGCTACACTTTCAGGAATTACCTTTATTTCAGTGCCTGGAAAAGTACAAGCGTCTGCTTTTTCTTATATGCAAATGACTCTTGGATTTCTACTTGGCTATATTCTTATTGCAACCATACTGATACCGCTTTATTACCG
>CAJWUS010000097.1 GCA_913047525.1 uncultured Flavobacteriales bacterium
GTTACAGATTATACCCCTGTTTTAAAAGGGCCAAAACAGATGACTGTTAGCGGAGGAGGGCAATGGCAAGAAGATTTAGATATTAAATTTCATTTTATTGTAGGAACCCCCCCAAGAGATGTATTAGAGATGCAGCAAATATGGAGGCCGCAATCTAAGAACTACTCAACTATTATGTCTGATAGAGCTTTTGAACCAAGATCAAATTTAATGCTCCCAAATGCATCAGCATATAAAATTAGGAGTGTAATTACAGGGCATGGACAAGATGGAGAGTTTATTCCGAGAACACATTATTTGAATGTTGATGCAGCAAATCCACCTATTGAAAGCTGGCAAGTATTGACTGAATGTGCTGACAATCCTGTTTATCCGCAAGGAGGCACTTGGATTTACGATAGGGCAGGTTGGTGTCCGGGTAAAGCAACTGATTTAAGGCAAGTCGACATTACATCATTAGTTACACCTGGACAATCTCATGTTTTTGATTATGGGGTCAATTCAGGTGGGAGTTCAAATTATTGGGTAAGTAATCAACTAGTAAGTTATGGAGTTCCTAATTTTACTTTAGATGCCGCAATAGTAGAGGTGCTTTCACCAACCGATAAAGTAGTGCATTCCAGAACCAATCCTATTTGCGGAAATCCAAAAGTAGTGATTCAAAATACTGGAAGTGCTACTTTAACTGCTTTAACTATTGACTATTGGATAAACAATGCCACTACTCCAGAAACATTTTTATGGAATGGGAATTTAGATTTTTTAGAGAAAGAGGTAGTAGAATTACCAGCTCCCTCTACCCTTTGGCAAACATTAGATACTATCAATAATATTTTTTATGCAGAAGTGAAAAACCCAAATGCAAGTACTGATCAATATTCGCATAATAATCTTTTCTCATCTCCTTTTTCTCCAACACCTATTTATCCTAGTTTTTTTGGACTTTGCATTCAAACCAATTCAGGGACATCATTGCCTTTTATTTCTGAAACTACGTGGGATATTTATGATGGTAGTGGTAATACTATTTATACAAGCGGTCCACTTAGTTGGGGGACACAATACAGAGATTCTATTTTGTTAACCCCAGGATGCTATCGTTTTGAAGTACATGATACAGATGATGATGGATTGGATTTTTGGGCAAATAGTGATGGTTCAGGAGTGGTACGCTTTATTACCACCCCAGTCAGTTGTAATGCTCCAGCAGTAAATTATTTTGAACCAGATTTTGGTAAATATATTTTTCATGAGTTTAGAGTAGAAAATACAACCTCATTAGAAGAGAAAGAGAAATATCCTTGGAGAATTTTTCCAAACCCAACAAATAACATTATTACTATTCAGGGTTATTTAGATACACAAACAAACATTAGCTTCTATAATAATTTAGGAAAATTAGTAATGAAAACGGCTGTTGATTTTCAAGGGGTAATTTCAAAACAGTTTGATTTAACTTATCTCCCGACAGGTGTTTATTTTATAAGGATCCAAAATATGAAAGAAAAAATTATTAAGAAAGTAGTGAAGTTATAATGCAGTATTGTAATAGTTTAACAAAATTTTCTCGTTTTAAAACAAGAGAAGTAATGGTTGGGGATATCGGTTTTGGGGGAGAGAATCCCATCCGAGTGCAGTCTATGACCATAACTGATACCATGGACACCATGGCCACTGTGGAGGAATCCATTAGGATGATTGAAAGCGGTTGTGAACTAGTCAGAATTACTGCCCCAAGCAAAAAGGAAGCTGAGAATTTACAAAATATAAAAGACGAATTACGAAAAAGAGGATATACTACTCCCATTGTTGCCGATATTCATTATACCCCAAATGCGGCTGAAATTGCGGCAAGAATTGTGGAAAAAGTTAGGGTAAATCCTGGGAATTATGCCGATAAAAAAAAGTTCGAAACATTAGAATATACAGACGAAAGTTATAATGCAGAACTAGATAGAATTAGAGAAAAATTTACGCCTTTGGTTCATATTTGTAAAGAGTATGGAACGGCAATGCGAATTGGCACCAATCACGGCTCCCTTTCAGATAGGATTTTATCTCGTTATGGCGATACGCCAAAAGGGATGGTAGAATCAGCCATGGAATTTTTAAGAATTTGTCGTGATGAAAATTACCATGATATTATTCTTTCCATGAAGGCATCTAACACCAGAGTAATGGTGCAGGCCTATCGTCTTTTGGTAAATGAAATGATAAAAGAGGGTATGAATTATCCGCTTCATTTGGGCGTTACAGAAGCTGGAGAAGGAGAAGATGGGCGGATAAAATCGGCAGTAGGAATTGGAACGCTTTTAGCAGATGGGCTAGGGGATACCATTCGCGTTTCACTTACGGAAGCCCCTGAATTTGAAATGCCAGTTGCTAAAAATTTACTTACCCATTTTGAAGGGATTGAAACCCATGAGGAGATTGAGCAAATTACGGGAAATCCTTTGCATGCATTTGATTATGTAAAAAGAGAAACGATTGAGGTGTTGAATATTGGAAATAAAAATGTTCCCATTGTAATGGCAGATTTTTGCCTAAAAGAAAAAATCACCCCCGCCTCCTTTTTTTCATTGGGCTACAATTATTCTGTTCCTTTGGATAAGTGGCATATTTCTGATATGGCAACCGATTTCGTCTTTGTAGGGAATCATGATGTGGACTTTGAAGTTCCGGGAACTTTAGGGGTTATTTACAATTATAAAAAATGGCTAACTCACAAGAAAGGATTTTCTTTTTTAACAGTTAGCGAGTATTTAGAAAATACGGAATTTTCCGAAAAACTAAATGTGGTTTATATTTGTTTGTCTGATTTGTCAGAAGAACTTCTTAGCAAACTAAAAAAAGATAAAACAGTCGTTTTACTGATAGACACTTATAATAAAAACGGATTAGCAGAGCAAAGAAAACTCTTTACAGTGCTGATAAATAACAAGATAAAAACTCCAGTTATTATTGGTAGGGCTTATAACAATTTCTCGGATGAGCAATTACAACTTTCTGCTAGTTCTGATTTTGGAGCACTACTTTTAGATGGATTAGGAGATGGTATATTTATTGCAGCAGAAAATTGCGGTTCGGGCCAATCTGTAAATTCATTAGCATTTGGAATTTTACAAGCCAGTAGAACAAGAATTTCAAAAACGGAATATATTTCTTGCCCTAGTTGCGGAAGAACCCTTTTTGATTTGCAAGAAACCACTGCTAAAATCAGAAAAGAAACAGATCATTTGAAAGGAGTAAAAATTGGAATTATGGGTTGTATTGTAAACGGGCCAGGCGAAATGGCAGATGCAGATTACGGCTATGTAGGAACAGGTCCTGGCAAAATCACGCTTTATAAAGAACAAACTGTGGTAGAGAAAAATATTCCTGAAACCAAAGCAGTTAATTCTTTAATAAGTTTAATAAAAAAACATGGAGATTGGGTAGAAAAATCAAATTAATATGAAAAAAGCAATCGTTCTTTCCACCTGGAAACATGGCTTAAATGCTAACAAAAAAGCTTGGGAGATTTTAAAAGAAAAGGGAGTTGCATTGGATGCGGTAGAACAAGGGGTGATGGTAGCTGAATCCGATCCGGAAGTTACATCAGTGGGTTATGGTGGCATGCCAGATAGAGAAGGAAATGTAACCACTGATGCTTGTATAATGGACCATGAAGGCAATTGTGGAGGCGTTGCTTTCTTGAAGAATATCAAAAATGCAGTGGCTGTTGCCCGAAAGGTTATGGAAGAAACTCCACATCATTTATTGGTTGGAGATGGGGCCTTACAATTTGCGTTAAAACAAGGCTTTACAGAGCAAAATATGCTCACCGAAAATGCCAAGAAAAGATGGGAAAGTTGGATGGACAATCATCCGCAAGATGCCATGTTTATCGACCAACATAACCATGATACCATAGGGATGATTGCTCTAGATAATCATGGCAATCTATCAGGGAGTTGTACGACCTCTGGTTTGGCCTGGAAATATTACGGTCGAGTGGGCGATTCCCCTATTATTGGGGCAGGGCTTTTTGTGGATAATAAATATGGGGCGGCTTGTGCTACTGGAAAAGGAGAATCGGTAATGAAAATGTCTGGCTCATTCCTTATTGTAGAATTAATGCGACAGGGGAAGTCACCACAAGAGGCATGTGAAATGGCGGTGCACAGAATTATTGAAGGACAGAGAGATCCGCATGAATTTCAAGTCGGCTTTTTAGCCATAAATAAAAAAGGAGAATATGGGGCTTACTCACTACGGAAAGGATTTCAATATTCTATTAATACAGCCAAAAGAGAGGAATTAGTAGATTGTGATTTTATGTTTGAAACAAAAATATAAAAAAGTCGGGATGAGAGGACGACATT
>CAJWUS010000098.1 GCA_913047525.1 uncultured Flavobacteriales bacterium
TAACACAAGATCTTGATTTTGAGGATGGCTTTAGTGTTATTGATGAAGCTAAGAAAGCTTTTAACGAAATCAATCTTTTGCAAAAAGAGATAGATTCTCTTAATCAGGATATGAAAAAACGTACGGATTATGAGTCCGATTCCTACATGACACTTATCAACCAATTGCACGAAAAACAAGAGCAGTTTCAAATAAAAGGAGGGAATGATTTGCAAAGCACAATTAGTCAGGTGCTATTAGGTTTGGGATTTATTCAATCCGATTTTCAAAGACAAACCAATGAATTTAGCGGAGGTTGGCGAATGCGAATAGAACTGGCTAAAATCCTTTTGCAAAAACCAGATGTTATGTTGCTTGATGAGCCAACCAATCATTTGGATATTGAATCTATTATTTGGCTAGAGAGTTGGCTCAAAAAACACAGTGGAGCATTGGTTTTAGTATCGCATGATAGAAAATTCTTGGATAATGTTACCAATCGAACAGTAGAAATATCTTTCAAAAAACTAAACGATTATAAAGCAGCTTATAGCAAATACACCACATTAAGAGAAGACAGAATTCTAAAGCAAACACAAGCCAAAAAGAATCAGGATAAATATATTGAAGAAACCAAGGTGCTTATCAATAAATTTAGAGCAAAGAAGAATAAAGCTGCATTTGCACAAACCTTAATCAGAAAGTTAGAAAAATTAGAAAAGATTGAGGTAGAACAAGAAGATATTGCTAAAATGAATTTCAAATTTCCGCCAGCTCCTCACTCTGGGAAGTTAAGTTTAACCTTAAAGGATGTGTCGAAAAATTATGATGATTTGCAGGTGCTAGAGAAGGTAAATCTGGAAGTAATAAAAGGAGAAAAAATTGCTTTTGTCGGAAAAAATGGAGAAGGGAAAACAACTCTTGCAAAGATCATTGTAGATGAAATAGATTTTCAAGGAGATGTAAAATTAGGGCATAAAATAAATGTGGGTTATTACGCACAAAACCAAACTGATTTTTTAGATGAAAATAAAAGTGTTTTGCAATGCATAGAAGATGCTGCAAATACTGAAACAAGCCCAAAAGTTAGAGATATTCTGGGGTCTTTCCTTTTTTCTAATGAGGATGTCGATAAGAAAATTAAAGTGCTTTCAGGAGGAGAAAGAGCAAGAGTTGCACTTTGTAAATTACTGCTTGATCCAATCAATTTGCTTATAATGGATGAGCCCACCAATCATTTGGATATGACATCCAAAGATATTTTGAAAAGAGCATTAAAATCCTATGATGGCACTTTAATTTTAGTGTCGCACGATAGAGATTTTTTGCAAGGACTTACCGAAAAAGTATACGAGTTTAAAAACAAAAACATTAAAGAGTACATTGGGGATATAAATGCGTTTTTACAGGAAAGAGATTTATCAGATTTTAAAGAGCTAGAAAGAAAAGAGAAAAAATCAACTAAAAAATTGAAACAAAAGGAACAGCTTTCCTACCAGCAGAAAAAAGATGAGGCAAGAGAAAAAAGAAAATTACAAAACCGAATCAATAAACTGGAAAAGAAAATAGAAAAATTGGAAAAAGAGCTTAAACAATTAGATAAAAAGTTGGCAGATGCAGAAAAATTCAAAGAATTATCTCAAAATCCGGATTTTTTTTCAAAATATGAGCAAAAGCAAAAGAAAATGAAGGATTTGGAACAAAATTGGGAAAATATGAATCTGAAATTAAACACACTAAATTCACACTTATAATCTAGTAAAAGTATAAGTACTATGCTGTGCATAGTATTTTATGTTTTATAGCATATCTTTGTAGCAACTAAAATTAAATTAAGATGAAAAAGACTATTTTAACAATAATAATTTTACTGCTAACTATTAGCAGTTTGTTTTCTCAAACAAATGAAGTAGGAAAAAAATACATTTATGAGTTTAGAGATGGTACAACTATTATTGGAACTTTTGAAAGAGAAGAACATGGCAATATTTATATAAAAGACTTGGAGGACAAAGAAACCTATCTTCCAAGAGTTATGGTTGCTCAAACACATGAAGTAACAGATGATAATTTAAAGGATGGAGAATACTGGTTTCCTAATTTGCATGATACAAGGTATTTCTTTTCACCTTCCGCTTTTGGTTTAGAAGAAGGGGAAGGGTATTTTGGACATTCTTATTGGATGCTATGGCAAGCACAATACGGTATCTCAGATAATTTTTCTATAGGAGGAGGCACAACTCCTTGGGGTTTGCCAGCTACTCTAAATGGAAAGTTCTCCTTTAATATTAAGAATGATATAAATATGGCAATGGGCTGGTTTTGGGTAGGCGATTTGTTTGGTTGGACTGACGGAGATATGGGTAGTTTATTAAATATGCCTTATGCTGTTATTACCAAAGGATCTAAAGAAAATAATATTACATTAGGTGCTTCATATAATTTTGCAACGCCATTTGATGAAACAGGATCCGGTATTTCTAGTGAACGATTAGTGTTAAATGCAGGAGGAACATATAGATTAGGAAGAAGGTTTTCTTTTGTTTTTGAAGCTTGGCTATTAAATCCAGGTGAAGATATGGAAATAATGGGTGGTCCCGGTATAAGATATTTTAGAAAGATAAATAGAGTGACTGCGAGAAATGGAGCTGGAGCTAAGACATGGGATTTTCAGCTCATGCATTTTCCTGGCCAGGGAGAAGACGGAGGACCAACCTTCTTTCCAATGGTTGGAGCGTCTCAGAAATTCTAATAGTTACTAAAAATTATAACAAAGGGCTAACCATTCGGTTGGCCCTTTTTTCGTTTCTTTGCAAAATGCAACACAAGGCAGGTTTTGTAAATATAATTGGTAATCCTAATGTAGGAAAATCTACCCTAATGAATGTATTGATGGGAGAGAAACTTTCCATTATTACTCATAAGGCACAAACAACTCGTCACCGCATTTTAGGCATCCTAAATGAGGAAGATTATCAAATTGTTTTCTCTGATACACCAGGCATTATTAAGCCCGCTTATAAGCTGCAAGAAAGTATGATGAACTTTGTGCATTCCGCCTTCCAAGATGCAGATGTGCTTATTTATTTGGTAGAAATGGGAGAGAAAGCATTGAAAGATGAAGGGCTATTTGAGAAAATAAAAAATACTAAGATTCCTCTTTTACTTTTATTAAATAAAATTGATTTGGCTGAGCAAGAAGAGGTAGCTGAGCAAATAAGCCATTGGAAAGATAGGGTGCAGAATGCGGAAGTCCTTCCAATTTCAGCACTCAACAAATTTAATATAGACAAGATATTGGAACGAATAAAAGAACTATTACCAGTGTCGCCACCATATTATGAAAAGGATGCTATTACTGATAAATCAGAGCGCTTTTTTGTTTCAGAAAGTATTAGAGAAAAGATATTGAAACACTACAAAAAAGAGGTTCCTTATTCTGTACAAGTGGAAGTAAAAGAGTTTGAAGATGAAGAAGATATTATCAGAATAAGAGCTATTATTTTTGTAATGCGAGAAAGCCAAAGAGGTATTATTATTGGACATAAAGGTGCTGGAATAAAAAGAATTGGAACAGAAGCAAGAAGAGAATTAGAACGGTTTTTTGACAAAAAAATATTTTTAGAAACGGTAGTGAAAGTCAAAAAGAATTGGAGAGATGATGATAGGCAATTAAAATCTTTTGGCTATGAATAATATAGTTGCCATAGTAGGAAGGCCAAATGTGGGTAAGTCTACCATTTTTAATCGGCTGACTCAAACCAGACAAGCCATTACAGATGAGGAGAGTGGGGTAACCAGAGATAGGCATTACGGCAAATCGGAGTGGAATGGGAAGGAATTTTCTGTGATTGATACGGGTGGTTATGTAGAAGGATCGGATGATATTTTTGAAAAAGAAATTCGAAAACAAGTAGAATTAGCCATTGTTGAAGCTAATGTGATTTTGTTTTTAGTAGATGCTAAAGATGGTGTTACGGATTTGGACCAATCGGTAGCACAGCTACTTAGAAGAACTGAGAAAAAAGTAATTCTTGTCGTCAATAAGGTAGATAATACTCAACTGTTAAATGAGGCGGTGGAATTTTATAATTTAGGGATGGGTGATTATATTCCTATTGCCTCCATTAGCGGAAGTGGAACAGGTGAATTATTGGATGAACTTGTTAAACATTTTGTGGAAGATACGCCAGAGGAAGATTTAGGAATTCCAAAATTTACTATAATCGGAAGGCCAAATGTAGGGAAGTCTTCTTTTATAAATGCACTAATTGGAAAAGAACAAAATATTGTTACTGAAATTTCTGGTACTACTAGAGATTCTTTAAATACTCCTTTTAATAAATTTGGTTTTGATTT
>CAJWUS010000099.1 GCA_913047525.1 uncultured Flavobacteriales bacterium
TATCATCTTGAATAGTAGATATTGCAGCTTGCATTTTATCCTTTGAAGCTACAAAGATATTTGCCGGATAAATACAGATTTGAGAAATATTTTCAAAAATATGCCCATTTTCTGGGTTAATACTTTCAATTTCTTCAATCTCATCTCCAAAGAAGTGAATTCTAAAAGCAATATCGGTATAAGCGGGATAAATATCAACCGTATCTCCTTTAACTCTAAAATTTCCTCTTTCAAATTCCGCTTCTGTTCTACTGTAAAGTGCTGTTACCAATTTTTGTAACAAATGATTTCTGCTTATCAAATCACCACAATTTATTTCAATCATTCCAGCATTGAAATCTTCTGGATTCCCAATGCCATATATACAACTTACAGAGGAAACCACAATAATATCTTTCCGCCCAGAAAGCAGGGAAGAGGTTGTGTTTAGGCGTAATTTTTCAATCTCCTTATTTATCGAAAGATCTTTTTCAATATAAGTTCCTGTACTAGGTATGTATGCTTCTGGTTGATAATAATCGTAATAGGATACAAAATATTCTACGGCATTGTTTGGGAAGAATTGTTTGAATTCACTGTAAAGTTGAGCCGCTAAAGTTTTGTTATGACTAAGCACTAAAGTAGGTCTATTGACCTGCTTAATTACATTTGCTATTGTAAAGGTTTTTCCAGAACCTGTTACGCCAAGTAAGGTTTGGAATTCTTCCCTTTCCATTAAGCCATCTACTAATTGTGTAATAGCTTGTGGTTGGTCGCCTGTTGGAGAGAATTTGGAAACTAATTCAAAGTTCATGAATTAGTGTTGTGCAATTATTTTCAGTTTTTCTTTTAAGAGTTCTACTTCTTTTTGTGCTGATTCAATTTTATTTTTTACTTCTTTTTTTAGGGAATCATTGCTTTTGCTTTTCCCAAAAAAGGAGATGTTGTTTTTGTATTGTGTAATTATTTTCTTTACATCATTCATCTTAGTTTTGATAATTTCTTTTTCTTTTATTAATCTGGACTGATTTCCGTTTATTGCAGTTATTTTATTGATGAATCTTTCTTTTTCAATATCCTTCTTTTCTAACTTAATATTATCATAATGCTTGTTTAACAGCTTTTCAAAGTCTTGATTAATACTTTGTTTTTTGAAATGAACAAAACCACATTTTTTCCACTCTTTTGAAAAGTTATTTAATGTTTTAAAATCTTTCTTTCCATCATTAGAAGGAGTAAATTTTTCTACTTCTTTTAGTACTTTTTGCTTTGCTAATAGGTTTTGCTCTTTTGTTTTATCTAAATCTTTGAAATGAGCCTTTTTGTCATTAAAAAAGCCGTTACAAGCCTTTTTGAATCTTTTCCAAAGTTTGTCCGATATTTGTCTAGGAGCAAATCCAGAATTCTTCCAATCTTCTTGCAACTTTATAAGTTTCTGTGTTGTTTCTTTCCAATCCGTACTTTCTTTCAATGTTTCCGCTTTTTCACAAATTACATTTTTTGTTGCGATAACCTTTTCCGTATCTTCTTTTTTGTTTTTGTAGAAGTTATTTTTCTTTTTATAAAAGTTATCCAAAGAAGATCTTAAATATTTCCATGCTTTTGTATTGTCTTTTTTGTTTAATCTCCCAATTGCTTTCCACTTCTCATTTAAAACTTTACTTTCTTCAATTAATTTTTGCCAAGCTTGATGTGATGTAGGAATGTCCTTTGTTAAGTCGTCAATAGCTTTGCAAATGCTATTTTTTTCTGCTAACCTTTTATCGGTTTCTTCTTTTTTATGAAGGAAGTAATCATTTCTTTTTTTGTGGAGTACTTTTGTTGCTGTCTGGAATCTCTCCCAAATACTTTCTCTTTGCTCTTTTTTAACCGGACCAATATTTTTCCAATGTTCGTGAAGCTGTTGCAAACTCTCATGCATTTTATTTAAAGAATTTTCCACTTTTAATGCTTCTGCTTTTTCACAAATCATGGTCTTTTCTTCAAAATTCTTTTTGAAATCTAAATCTCTTAGGTCGTTATTTATTTTGATATAATCATAAAAAAGCTCCACATGATGATGGTAACTTTGCCAAAGATTATTGTTCTCGACAATAGGGACATAGCCAATGCTTTTCCATTTTTCTTGTAAAGCCCTAAACTGCTCAAATGTTTTTTTAATCGATTCTTCTTGTTTTGTCAGATTATCAATATCCTTAATTATTTGTATTTTTTGAAGCAGGTTCTTTTCTTCTTCTTCCTCTTTTTCCTTTCGCATTTTGGCTTTCGCCCATTTAAAGGAATTGTAACATTTTCTAAACGCTATTTCCAAAGGATGAAGAGTAGATTTTTTTGGTTTTTCTTTCGATTCTTCTATATCTTCTATATCTTCTGTGTCGCCTTCCTTTACTAGCAGTTCCACTATCTCACCAGAAACATCTGGTAAAATTTTCACCTCCACTTCTGGTTGTATTTTTCTGCTAGCTGAAACGATTTCTGCAATGCTTCTTCTTTCTACTTTTTCCTTTTGATGTTGTTTTAGTTTTAGGTAAAAAAGAGTCCTTACTTCCTCCACTTTTTTAGATACCGAAAGGATGTTGTTATTTGATGAAAGAATATGCATTTCTTGAATTAATTCTTCCATACTAAATACGGAAAGATCTCTTTCATTTTCAGCTTTCAATTCTTCATTAGTTGAAGTTTCAGTTACATCAATTTCAACAATTTCTTCTTCTTGTTTTTCGTTTTCGTCCATTTTTAAATTTAGAGTATTTTACAAATTTATGTTTAAATTCCATATTTTCCAACTCTTTTCGGCTTGAAGGTACAGCATCTGTTTTCCGTTTTTTATTTGCGCTCCTTTAGCCATTCCTTTTTTTAAGAATTGACTCTCTTCTGGATTATATACTAAATCGTAAAGTAAATGTTTCGTATTTATTGCATTATATGGTAAATCAGCAAAAGTATCCGCATTAGGATACATCCCTAAGGGGGTGGTGTTAATAATAATGTCATTTTTTTGTATTACTTCTTCTGTAATGTCTGCAAATTTTAGCATTAAGTTTCGGCTAAAAATACTAAAATTAATACCTCTTTTATAAAATACAAAGGCTATGGCTTTAGATGCTCCACCATTTCCCAGAATAATGGCATTATTTCTGCCATTAAGCAATGGGGCGATACTCTCTTCAAACCCAAAAATATCGGTGTTATGACCAATTAATTTATTTCCATTAATTTGAATTGTATTTACCGCCCCAATTTTTTTTGCATCCTCTGTTAGCTCATCTAATATTGGGATTACTTTTTCTTTGAAAGGAATTGTAATGTTCAACCCTTTTATATTATTTTTCTGAATGAACTCTCTTAAACAGGAAATATCATTTATCTCAAAATTTAGATACTGAGAATCTTTAATTCTTTCTTTTGAAAATTTCTTTTGAAAATATTGCTGAGAAAAAGAATGAGAGAGGTTTTCACCTATAAGCCCATAGGTTTTCATGCTTCTTTTTTAGAAGAGAAGCTTTCCAAAGCCCATACGACAACAATTCCAAAAACAATTAAAGTAAAAGCAATAAGAGTTTCTTTCTCGGTAATATTTGGAAAATACCAATGGTATTCGAGTACTTTCTCCTTTCCATCAATAATCATGCTTTCTGCTATTTTTTTCCAAGGCCAAATGATATTTAAAGATCCCAAAATAAAGCCAGTTAAAAGGGCAAGTGTGGCATCTTTATAATGTTTGAGTACCCAAGCCAAAGCATGTGAAAAACTCAATAAACCAAAAACTGAACCAACAAGAAATACAGTTAATAATAGATAGTTTAACTCAGTAACTGCAGTAACCATTAGTAGTTCATAGTTCCCCAACAAAATAAGAATAAAAGAGCCAGAAAGCCCTGGCAGCAGCATACCACTAATCCCAACGATTCCACAAATAAATACAAAAAAGAGATTACTGTTTTCAGTAGCAGGCGTTATAAATGATAGTGATATCGCCATAGCAGTCCCTATAGTTAATGCAATTATATTTGGCAAGTTCCACCTTTTAACTCTCTTGCCAACATAATAAACAGATGCTAAAATTAAACCAAAAAAGAAAGCCCAAATCAGTATTGGGTAATTGGCAAATAGGAATTTGAACAAATTGGCAATACTAAAAACACTAGCCACACTACCCCCCAAAATTGCTAGAAGAAAATAAAGGTTTGTATACTTAATAAATCCTCTAAAATCAAAGGAAATAAGTAATTTTAATGCTTTTATATCAAAGGACTTTAGAGAGTTGATGAGCTCCTCATAAATTTTAGTAATTAGTGCTATTGTTCCACCAGAAACGCCAGGAATAACATTTGCAATTCCC
>CAJWUS010000100.1 GCA_913047525.1 uncultured Flavobacteriales bacterium
GCTTTAATACAGCTAGTGATTCTGTAACTATTAATGTGAACGAGAAAGTAAATGCAATGATAAGTGGAGGAGGTGACATTTGTAATGATGGCAGCCAAGCAACTATTGATATTATTACAAATGATTCTACCATTGTAAATGTAACTTACACAAATGGATCTGATACAATGACTCTTTATGGGGTAGGACCTTTTGAAATTATCACAAATCAGGAGGGTGTTTATATGATTACAGATGTAGTAGATATTTATGGCTGTATAGGAACTTATTCAGGAAATGCTACCATTACAGTTAATCCTTTGCCTTTGGCTGAATTCTCTTTCTTCCCGCAACCAACTGATTTAGATAATCCTCATATCACTTTTACTAATCTCTCGTTTGGACACACCTCTGCGATTTGGGATTTTGGAGATGGATCTACTCTAAATGATACAATAAGTAGCTTGCTTCATACCTACAATGACACAGGGAATTATAAGGTAAATTTGGCAGTAAGTAATGAGTTTGGCTGCACAGATACTATTGCCTATACAATTAGAATTGATCCTATTTTTATCATTTATATTCCAGATGCTTTTACACCAAATGGAGATAATATCAATGATGCCTTCGGACCTTCTGTTTATGGTATAAGTGAATTTGAAATGAAAATCTACAATAGATGGGGGGAAACTATTTATCAAACCACGGAGAAAGATAAACCATGGGATGGTACAACAAATAATACTGAATCTCAACAAGGAGTTTATACGTATTCTATTGTAGCTACTGACCTAAAAGACAAGCCACACAAATTTGTTGGTGCCTTTAAACTTCTTAGATAAATGAAGCTTATTGGCCTAATTTCCGATACACATGGTTTTCTAGATTCAAAATTTGAAACTCATCTTAGAAAGTGTGATGAAATATGGCATGCAGGAGATATTGGTAGTATGAAAGTCGCTGAAAGATTGAGAGAAATAGCGCCATTAAAGGCTGTATTTGGAAATATTGATAATCATAGAATACGGCTGGAGTTCCCTGAAAATTTAAGATTTATGTCTGAGGGAGTAGATGTTTTTATTACACATATTGGAGGTTATCCTGGTAAATATTATAAGAGACTAAAGAATAAGCTGAAAATAAACCCTCCTACTCTATTTATCTGTGGGCATTCGCATATCTTAAAAGTGATGAACGATAAAAAATTAGGAATTCTGCATATGAACCCTGGAGCTGCCGGAAATTCTGGCTTACATCAAGTAAAAACCATGCTCCGCTTTAAAATTGATGGAAAGAATATTTCTAACCTTGAAATTGTAGAATTAGAAAGAGAAAGAAATTAACGAATTCTATCAGCAGATTTTACTAATTTCTCATCCTTTCTGATTAAATAGTTGGCTAAAATAATCAGAGAATAAGGAATAATAAATAAGAGCAATCCAATAGCAAAGTTCAATTCTCCTCTTTGAAATATAATAATGATAAAGGCAATAGAAATAAAAAGCTTGCTAATTTGATTAATGATGATTTGTCGGTTTCTATTTTTAAACTGAAAAATAGAAAATATGTTAAGTCCTACAGAAAGAAAGATAAAAAGCCGAGGATAAGAGAATGTATCTGTAAGGAAAATATAGTTGTCGCTATTATAAATCCTGACGTGAAGAACGGGGAAATAGAAAATAATTATAAGCGAACATAGAGCCGATAAAAGAAGAATTAAGCTTTGAATTCTTTGAATCATAAATGATAGATTTTAAGAACAAAAATAATTAAAAATAAAGCGAAAAGTGTAGTTTGTAAAATTATTTGTATTATTGCACTATCTTTTCGTAAGCACAATTCAATATTTACATGTTTCCACTTCACAACTTAACATGACGATGAGTCAATTTATCACAAAACAATTTTATTAAAAAATGTACAAACTAGAAGATTTAAACAAAAAGAAGGTTTCTGATTTAAAAGAAATTGCAAAAGAGTTAAATATTCCTAAAGCAGAAAAATTATTGAAACCGGATTTAGTTTACCAAATTCTCGATTTTCAATCTGTACTTCCTGCAAGCAATACGCCTGAACCTAAAAAACAGATGAACCAGAAACAACAAAAAAAGTTTAACCCAAAAAATCCTAAAACAGAAAAAAAAGATTTTCCAAAGAAAAAAGAAGATTCAAAAGCTTCAAAACCACAACATTCTCCAAAAGAAAATCAGCACAGGAAACCATTTCAGTCAAAACCGGAACACAAACAACCACAACATCATCCAAAGCAGCATCAAAATCCGAATCCGAATCAAGAGAAAAAAGGATACAATTATAATTATGATTTTGATGGGATAATTGTAGCAGAAGGTGTATTAGAAATTATGCCTGATGGATATGGATTTATGCGATCATCTGACTATCACTATCTTACCTCCCCAGATGATGTATATATTTCACAATCACAAATAAAACTTTTTGGACTAAAAACCGGAGACACCATAAGAGGAGCAGTTCGCCCACCAAAAGAAGGAGAAAAATATTTTCCACTTATAAAAGTGGAAACGATTAATGGCAGAAATCCAAATGTAGTGCGTGATAGAGTACCTTTTGAACACTTAACTCCTTTATTTCCTTTCGAAAAATTTACTTTAACCAATAATGGACATAGTAATTTATCCACTAGAATATTGGATATTTTCACCCCTATTGGAAAGGGGCAAAGAGGGCTACTTGTATCTCAACCAAAAACAGGAAAAACAGTTTTACTAAAAGACATTGCCAATGCCATTGCCGATAATCATCCAGAAGTATATATGATTATTTTACTTATTGACGAACGCCCTGAAGAGGTAACCGATATGGAGAGAAGCGTAAATGCAGAAGTAATTGCATCTACTTTTGATGAACCAGCAGAAAGGCACGTAAAAGTAGCTAATATTGTACTCGATAAAGCCAAAAGAATGGTGGAATGCGGACATGATGTTGTTATTTTGTTGGACTCTATTACCAGATTAGCAAGGGCGTACAATACGGTTCAACCAGCTTCTGGTAAAGTATTAAGTGGTGGTGTAGATGCTAATGCATTGCACAAACCAAAACGATTTTTTGGGGCAGCCCGAAAAATTGAAAATGGTGGCTCGCTTACAATTTTAGCAACAGCACTTACAGAAACAGGAAGTAAAATGGATGAAGTTATTTTTGAAGAATTTAAAGGAACGGGGAATATGGAACTGCAATTGGATAGAAGAATCTCAAACAGAAGAATCTATCCTGCTGTTGATTTGGTTTCCTCATCTACTAGAAAAGAAGACTTATTATTGGACAAAGATGATATACAAAGGATTTGGGTGCTAAGAAATTACTTAGCAGATATGAATCCTGTGGAAGCCATTGAGTTTATGAAAGAAAGAATCCTTAGAACAAAAGATAATAAGGAGTTTTTGCTTACCATGAATAAGTAATCTAGCAATTACTAAAAAGATACTACAATAATTAAGCCCTCAAAAGAGGGCTTTTTTATTTCATTATGCTAATAATTGCCGATTTATCTAAGGTAAGCTGGGTAATAACAGGATACTTTGTTTTACTATCTACTAACTCAATTCGGCTAGTGTTAGGAGGAGATGTACCCAAACTAATGGCTTTTATCTCAATGATGTTTTCTCCTTCTTTTAGTTTGTATTTTATTTTTTTTCTTTTTCTTTTTGTAGTGTAATCGTATAAAATTATTTCATCATTTATTTTTAACCTTATTCTATCTCCATCCTCCTCATTAGCATCCCAAATAAATAATTTCAGATTATCATTCTCCCATTTTACTACAAAATCCTCTCCATCTTTTAATTGTTTAGTCTTTAAAACAGTAGCCCTTTTTTCTTCAAACTTTTCTATTTTCTTTTTTACCTTCTTTATTTTTTTCTCAAGTTTCTCTTTTTCCATAAGAAGAATTTTACCACTCGCGCAGGTATCATTATTGATAAAAAAGCCCACAAAATCACCTTCCAGGCGTTTGTTTCCTAACCTTCCTTTAAAAGAAAGATTAGCGTGAATAAAACAGAAAGTGCTTAAATCTGCTTCCGAGCTTGTACTGAGTATTTGAGTTTCTTGCAATTGGAAAGATTTATCCTTTTTGAAATAAATACCACTTAAATTACTTTTGGTTTCATCAGGATTCCCAATATTGGTAAGGGAATAACCGTCTACAACCCCATTCTCCTCATTAAAATGTATACTAAAACTAATAGAAGAATTATTTGATAAAAATAGTGTGCCTAAGTAGTTGTATTCCATCACTTGAGAAGCACATTTGTTGCAAATAAAAAAAATAACTATAAAAAATATATTTCTCATTTTATA
>CAJWUS010000101.1 GCA_913047525.1 uncultured Flavobacteriales bacterium
GTCCCCAAGCAAAACCAGAAATACTACCACTATTCTTTGAATTAGACAAATCTGGTAAATATGAATTACAAAAAACAGTTCCCATTTCAAAAGCTATATTTGCAATTACAAATAAAGTTAAAGCTAAAAGTGTATCTCCCGCTTCTGGAAAATAAAGTAGAATTGAGAAAACTGCAGAAACCCAGGTAAATAAAATTAAAAAGAATTTTCTGTATCCTCCACTATCGGCAATTGCACCTAGAATAGGAGAAAGAATAGCAACAATTATTGCTGTAAGAGCAATAGAACTCGCCCACATAGTTGTCCCAATTTGTTCATTTTCAGCAATTACTTTAGTAAAAAATGCACTATAAATGAATGTTATAATTATTGTGGTGAATGGCTGATTTGCAAAATCATATAACGACCATGCAAATACTTCCTTTCTGTTTTTAATTTTTGATATCATAAATTTATAAAAGCCAATAATACAATTTTTATTACTAATCAGCTTTTTACTTCTTTAATCTTAAAA
Source organism: uncultured Flavobacteriales bacterium (assembly GCA_913047525.1). The sequence continues at coordinate 515 of CAJWUS010000101.1, forward strand.
AAATGTAAATTTGCACATTAAAAATTAAGATGAACTTAGAAGGAATTATTGCAATTACAGGAAAAGCTGGGCTATTTAAAGTAATATCACAGGGGAATAATGCGGTAATAGTAGAAAGTTTAACCGATAAAAAAAGAATGGCAATTACAGCACGATATCAAGCAAATACTTTGGAGGAAATTGGTATTTATACCTTGGAAGACGCAACTCCATTGTCGGAAATCTTTAACACTATTTCCAAAAAAGAAAATGCAAAACAAAGCATAGACCATAAAGTTTCAAAAGAAGAGTTAATCAAATACTTTGAAGAGATTTTGCCTAATTATGATGAAGAGAGGGTGTATATTTCTGACATTAAGAAAGTAATTCAGTGGTATAATGCCTTGCAAACTGCTGGTTTAATTGAGTTACCAAAAGCAGAAAAAAAAACTCCGAAAAAGAAAGAAGCTCCTGAAAAAGTATAATTATGCAAACTACTATCGCAATACCAAAACGACCAAAAAGGAAATTTGTTTCTGAAAATTTAGTAATTGATTCTTGGGGAAAGATAAAATCACTATTTGATAATTTAGTAGAAAGAAAAATATCTAATGCAAATGAATTAGAAAAATGGATGTTAGATCGTTCTGAACTGGAATCCGTTTTGGAAGAGGATATGGCTTGGCGTTACATCAAAATGAATATTGATACTACTGATAAAAAATTGAGAGAACGATTTTCGTTTTGGATTAAAGAAATTGCACCAAAAACTGCTCCTTATTCTCATAAATTAAATCTAAAGTTGGTAGAGAGTCCTTTTCTAAAAGATTTAGAGAGGGAAAAATATCATATCTATTTAAGAAGTGTAAACAAGAAAATTGAAATCTTCCGTGAAGAAAACATTCCTTTATTTACCACAATGGAACAAAAGCAACAAGAATATGGTGCTATTTCTGCAAAGATGTCAATAGAGGTAAATGGTGAGAAATTGACCATGCAAAAAGCCGCACAATTATTAAAAAGTACGGATAGAGTAAAAAGAGAAGAGGTCTACAATAAAATCAGTACTAGACGATTGCAAGATGAAAAAGCATTGGATGATTTATTTGATGAACTAATTGCTTTAAGACAACAAATTGCGAGAAATACTGGCTTTGATAATTATCGTAATTATATGTTTGCAGCTATGGGACGTTTTGATTACACCCCTAAAGATTGCTTTAATTTCCATGATGCTATTGCACAAGAAATCGTTCCTATTATCAATTCATTCGAACAAAAAAGAAAAGATAAATTGGGATATACTTCATACAAACCTTGGGACACAGCTGTTGATGTTGATGGTCTTGCACCTTTAAACCCATTTGAAGGAGGAGCTCAGCTTACTGATTTATCAGTAGAATGTTTCAATAGGTTAAGACCTTATTTTGGTGAGTGTCTTTCCACTATGAAAGCAATGAAGCATCTGGATTTAGAATCAAAAAATGGAAAAGCTCCAGGAGGTTTTATGTACCCACTTTATGAAATAGGTGTTCCCTTTATCTATATGAATGCAGTAGGTTCTCAAAGGGATTTAGTAACTATGGTTCATGAAGGTGGTCATGCTGTTCACTCTTTTTTGAGTAGAGATTTAGCCATAACTGAATTCAAATCTACTCCTTCTGAAGTTGCTGAATTAGCCTCTATGGCTATGGAACTTTTATCTATGGATCATTGGGATGTATTCTATAAAAATACTGATGATTTAAAAAGAGCAAAACTTGAACAATTAGAAAAAGTGTTAGAAACCCTACCTTGGGTTGCTTCTATTGATAAATTCCAACATTGGATTTATACAACTGAACATACTGCTCAGCAGAGAAAAGAAAAATGGTTAGCAATTTCTGCAGAATTAGGAAATCAAATCTTAGATTGGGAAGGAAATGAAAAAGCACATGCTAACCTTTGGCAGAAACAATTACACCTTTATGAGGTGCCGTTCTACTACATTGAATACGGAATGGCACAATTAGGTGCAATTGCTATGTGGCGTTCTTACAAACAATTGGGGGGACAAGGATTAGATAATTATATGAATGCCCTCAAATTGGGGTATACCAAAACAATTGGGGAAATTTATGAAACGGCTGGAATCAAATTTGATTTTTCGGCTGATTATGTAAAAGAATTGGCAGATTTTATCAAAGATGAATTATCCAAATTAGGTTAAATTATGATTATGAAAAATAAAGATACAAAATTATTTAAGAAAACAATTCATGAAGTTATTTTTGAAGCAGATACTAGAAGTGGTAAATTATTTGACATTATTCTATTAGTAGCTATTCTCCTTTCTGTTATAGGTGTCATGTTAGAAAGTGTTGAAGAAATAAACAAAGAATATCATAATATAATATTAGCTTTTGAATGGGGTATTACCATTCTTTTTACCATTGAATATTTCTTACGTATTTATGCCGTTAATAAGCCATTGAAATATATATTCTCATTTATGGGTATAATAGATTTACTAGCTATTATTCCCACTTATTTAATATTTATTTTTCCAGCAGCGCATTTTTTTACTGTTGTTAGATCAATAAGACTGATTAGGGTTTTTAGAGTTTTTAAACTATCTCACTACTTACGTGGAGCACATACAATGCAGATAGCTTTAAGATCTTCTCGTCCAAAAATTGTCGTTTTTTTACTTTCAGTAATGATATTAGTGATTGTACTAGGGACATTAATGTATATTATTGAAGGTAGTTCTGATACAAAGGGTTTTGATAATATTCCAAACTCAATTTATTGGGCAATAGTTACACTTACTACTGTTGGTTATGGAGATGTTTTCCCAGCCACGGCATTTGGAAAAGTAGTTGCATCATTCATAATGATCCTAGGGTATGGTATTATTGCTGTTCCAACAGGTATTGTGACGTCAGAATTTGCCAGAAGAAAAAGGGAAAAGGTAAGCACCCAAGCTTGCCCAGATTGCACCACAGAAGGACATGAAGTAGATTCTAAATTTTGTAAAAAATGTGGAGCAGAACTTAATCCATAATATTTAAAACCTAAAATAAAAATATTCGTTTCAACCATCGGTAGTATTATTGGATGATTAATATCCATACATTATGGATATGAAATACTCGATCAAGATAAGATTTCTATAGTTTATTTTATCCTTTTCGGATTAGTTGGAGCTCTTTTATCTTGGGATATTATAAATCTTTTTTGAGGAAATTAAAGTAGTACCACCCTCTCCCCTTCATACCAAAATGAGTAATTTTCTTTATATAATTTCTCAATCGCATTACGCTTTATCTTCATTGTAGGGGTTAAGAGTTTATTTTCAACTGTCCATTCTTCTTTTACCACAACAAAATTATGAATTTTCTCATGTCCATCTAATTTTGGGTTTACAATATCTAAGGTTTTAGTTAAGCTATTTGTTAAATCTACCTTACTTTGATTCTTTCCTCTTTCTGAAAGCACAATAACAGCAATAGGTTGAGGAATTTCAGTTCCTACTACACATACTTGCTCAATATTTTTATTTGCTGAAAGTTTCATTTCAATTGGAGATGGAGCCACATATTTCCCTTTACTCGTTTTGAATAAATCTTTTACTCTACCAGTAATCTTCAAGAATCCATTTGTATCAATCTCTCCCTCATCACCAGTGTGTAACCATCCATCAACAATTGTCTTGTTTGTTTCTTCTTCCATTTTGTAATAGCCATCCATTAAAGCATCATGTTTTATTAATATCTCATTTCTCTCTGAAAGCTTTACATCACATTCTGGTAATGCTTGACCTACATAGCCAACATT
>CAJWUS010000102.1 GCA_913047525.1 uncultured Flavobacteriales bacterium
TTAAGGAAGCCGCAGAGGCTTATGAGGTACTAAGCAATGCCGAAAAGAAACAAAGATATGACCAATTCGGCCATGCAGGAATGAAAGGTACTGCCGGTGGTGGATTTGGTGGTAGCATGGACATGGACGATATTTTTTCTCAGTTTGGAGATATTTTTGGGGGTGCCCATCCTTTTGAAAGTTTTTTTGGTGGTGGAACAAGAGGCAGGCAAAGAGTAATAAAAGGAACAAATCTTAGAATCCGATTAACATTAAGCCTACAAGAAGTTTCAGAAGGAGTAGAAAAAAAAATAAAGGTTAGCCGATTGGTAAATGCAGATGGTGTAACCTACAAAACATGTGGAACTTGCCATGGTTCAGGACAGGTTACAAGAATCAGTAATACCATTTTGGGGCAAATGCAAGCCTCAAGCCCTTGCCCTGTTTGCAAAGGAAACGGTAAAAGTATTGACAATCGGCCTTCTGGAACTGATGCTAACGGCATGCTGAAAAAGGAAAAAACCGTAAAAATTACTATTCCACCAGGAGTAGAAGATGATATGCAACTAAAAGTGGGTGGTAAAGGAAATGCAGCTCCTTTTGATGGAATAAATGGGGATTTAATTGTTTTAGTCTCTATTGAAAAACATGAAAAACTTATTCGGGATGGGCAAAACCTGCATTACGAGCATTACATCAGTTTTGCGGATGCAGCTCTTGGCACCTCTGCTGAAATTCCTACAATAAGTGGAAAAGCCAAAGTAAAACTAGAAAGTGGAATACAATCTGGCAGAATATTACGCCTAAAAGGTAAAGGGTTGCCCTCTGTAAATGCTTATGGAAAAGGAGATTTACTCGTTCACATAAATGTGTGGACACCTCAGAATTTAAGTAAAGAGGAAAAGAAATTCTTTGAAAAATGCTGTGATAGCGAAAATTTCACACCAAAACCTACTGCAAAAGACAAATCCTTTTTTGATAGAGTAAGAGAAATGTTTGGCTAGCATGCAAAAGAACATTTTCATAGCGAAAGATATAGTAAAACAATATGGAGATTATACAGCCCTTAATCAAGTAAATTTAGAAATTCCAAAAGGTAGTATTTTCGGTCTTTTAGGACCAAATGGCGCAGGAAAAACAACCCTAATGCGTATTATAAATCAGATAATTGCACCAGATAGTGGCACACTAATTTTTGATAGCAAGCCTCTTAAAAGGGCTGACATTGCACAAATTGGTTATCTGCCAGAAGAAAGAGGACTCTACAAAAAAATGAAAGTAGGTGAACAAACGCTTTATCTAGCTAAGCTTAAAGGAATGCCGCATAATGAGGCACTCGAAAAACTTAAATTTTGGTTCAAAAAATTAGACATTTTGCATTGGTGGAACAAAAAAGTGGAAGAGCTCAGCAAAGGAATGGCACAAAAAATTCAGTTTGTAGCAACAGTAATACACCAGCCAAAACTCCTTATTTTTGATGAACCATTTTCTGGTTTTGACCCCATAAATGCTGCCATAATAAGAGATGAAATTCTCGAATTAAAAAAGGGAGGGACAACTATTATTTTTTCTACTCACCGCATGGAATCAGTGGAAGAAATTTGCGACAATATAGCCCTTATCAATAATGGAGAAACAATTTTGGAAGGAGCGATTAAAAAAATAAAAAACAATTTTAGAAATAATATCTTTTCAGTTAAGCTAAATACGGAAAATCTTACTTTGCCTGAGCAATTTCAAATTATTAGTAATACAGATAATAACTACCAAATTCAGATTAGCGAAAATGCTACCTCTAATCAGTTGCTAAATGCACTTATAGAAAAAGGTGAAATACTCTCATTTCAGGAGAAAATACCGACCATGGAAGATATTTTTATAAAAGCAGTGAAGGATGAATAAAATCTGGCTCATCATAAAAAGAGAATATCTGGTAAGAGTCAGAAAAAGATCATTTATCATAATGACGATTTTAGGTCCACTTCTTATAGCTGGAATTATCATTTTACCAACTTACTTGGCTATGCAAGGGCATGATGAAAGAATCATTGCTTTGTATGAGGAAAACACTTTTTTCTCTTCCAAATTAGAGGATACTGACAATTTACATTTTGTAAAAATTCCATTTGAGGAAGTAAATATTATTAAAGAGGATTTTTCGGCAAGCTCGTATTATGCACTTCTTGACATTAAGGATGCTGAGAATTTTGCACTTTATTCCAATCAGCAAGTAAGTTTAAGTGTGCAAAGTGAGATTGAGGGAAAATTATCAGATATACTGCAAAGGGAAGAATTGAAATTGGCAGGAATAGATTTGCAAATATTGGAAGGCGTTACTACCCAAATAGAGGTGAAAACAATTATCATTGGAGAGGAAGGGGAAACTACTGGAAATGCAGAAGTAAGTTTCGGTATTGGCTTTATGTGTGGCATCCTTATTTATATGTTTATTTTCATGTATGGAACCATGGTAATGCGTGGAGTGATTGAAGAAAAAACAAGTAGAATTGTGGAGGTAATTATTTCCTCTGTAAAACCATTTCAATTGATGATGGGGAAAATTTTGGGAGTTGCACTAGTAGGCCTTACCCAATTTATGCTTTGGATTATTCTTACCATTATTATCTCTTCTTTTGCTGAAGTTTTATTTTTTGACATGAGTGCTATTGCTGCTGAAAATTCAGAAATGGGACAAGAACAATCTGTTATTGTATCTGAACTTTTAAAATCCTTGGCTGGTATAAACATTGCCCAACTTCTTATCTCCTTTGTTTTTTACTTTCTGGGAGGATATTTGCTTTACAGTGCCCTTTTTGCAGCTGTTGGCTCAGCAGTGGATGCGGAGGCTGACACACAACAATTCATTTTACCAATAACCATACCGCTTATTTTATCATTTATATTAATGCAGCCCGTTATGAATAATCCGGATGGTGTATTGGCTTATTGGCTTTCTCTTATCCCTTTCACTTCTCCTATAATAATGATGGTTCGTTTGCCATTTGGGGTAAGTAATGCGGAACTGATTCTCTCTATGGCTTTATTAGTTGTAGGGTTCCTGGCAACTACCTCTTTGGCAGCTAAAATTTATCGGACAGGAATACTGATGTATGGTAAAAAGGCATCATATAAAGAGTTATGGAAATGGCTTACCTTTAAGGGATAACAGAAAAAAACTCATTTTTCCCCTTTTTTCCCCTTTTTTCCCCTTTTTTTAGTCTAAAAATAGCTAAAAAATACACAGTATAACTACTTGATTTTCTGTGTGTTATCGTTTATTTGAACAATTAAATGTTAAAAAAGGTAGTGCCTTTTGTTGTCCATACTATTTGATAAGCTTATCTTTGCCCCGTATTAACCAAATAAATAATTAATTATGAAAAAGAATTTACGAAACATCTTAACGCTTGCGTTAGGATTTGCAACAGTTATCGCTACTGCCCAAAGTTGGGATGCTGACTCTAGAACTAGGGTTGACATGGGTGGTGATAACGATCAGTTTACAACTGATCAAAGAACATCTCTTGGCGTAAGCTGGGGAGGAAATGGCTGGGGTATCAATGTTAGTGGTAATCATAACTATGACCTTGGTACTGCTGGATCTTCAATGAGTTGGAATGAAGCTTATGCTACTACTGACCTTATGGGTTATGCTAGTGTAGCTGTTGGTCGTCAAGCTCTTGACTATGGTAGTGGAGCTATAATGGGAAGCAATGATTGGGCTTCAAACCCAAACACTCATGATGGTGGTGTGTTCTCTATTGCTAATGACATGCTAGGACTTGATCTTGGTGTTTACAAGAACAATGCTGGTGATGGTGTTGATGAAGGAACTACAAATTATTTTGTAAACGCTTCTAAATCTGATGGCGACTGGAGTATGAATCTTCTTTATTTAAGTAATGAAGATGAGTCTACTGCTATGGGATTAGATATCGGTTACGCTATGATGGGTGGTGATCTTGACTTAGATGTAAGTTATAACACTGCTTCTGGTTGGACTGGGGAAGAAGATGAAGACATGATGTCAATTGGTGCTACTTACAATGTAAATGACGATATGTCTGTATCTGCTACTAGAACTACTTATGGTGAAGGTGGATTTGATATGGATGGATCTAATGTAGGTGGATGGACTTCTCATGGAAACATGGGTTACCTAGGAGCTAATGATGAAGATATGGCTTTTGGTGTTTCTTACGGAATGGGTGATTTTAGC
>CAJWUS010000103.1 GCA_913047525.1 uncultured Flavobacteriales bacterium
AACTGTAGTTTTTTCGGCTGTAGTGGGTTACCTTTTAGGCTTTTCGGAGTTTAATTTAACACATTTTATTTATTTATTAACAGGAGGTTTTCTCGTAACAGGTTCGGCAAATGCTTTTAATCAAATTTTAGAAAGAGATAAAGATAAACTGATGGAGAGAACTTCTGTTCGCCCTCTTCCTCAAAGAAATTTATCAGTTACACAAGCTTTTATTTTTGCAACTTTAATAGGATTAATAGGGCTGTATCTTTTAAATCAAATAAATCCACAAGGAAGTTTCTATGGCTTTATGTCCAAATCTTCTTTTTTCGGATTGATATCTATTTTATTATATGTCTTATCATATACTCCTCTAAAAAGAATTTCTACAATCTCTATTTTTGTAGGGGCGATACCTGGAGCAATTCCGTTTTTGTTAGGATATGTAGCTGCAACAGATGATTTTGGAATGGCAGCAGGAACACTTTTTGCAATTCAGTTTTTCTGGCAATTTCCACATTTTATAGCTATTGCATGGGTTCTTGATGACGAATACAAAAAGGCAGGATTTAAGATGTTATTTGGAGGAGAAAAAAACAAATATCCTGTAATAATTTCAATTTTTACTTCAGTATTGATGACAGGAATTTCTATAATTCCATTCTTTTATATTAATAACTTGAATTTATCAATTTATGCTTTTGTAATGATTCTGCTACTTGGAATCTGGTTTACAATAAAATCATTCAAATTGTTACAAAATTTAGATGATACCTCAGCAAAAAGATTAATGATTGCTTCTTTTGCATATTTACCTTTAATGCAAATAGTTTACGTGCTCGATAAGTTTCTGTTTTAAGCTCTCTTAAAAACAAATAAGGAGTATACTACTGAAAGCAATAAGAAGAAAGCTGTCACTTGGTGCATTAGAGCTAGAGAAATTGGCACAACCAAAATTAAAGTAAAAACTCCCAATACTACTTGTAGTAAAACAATCAAAAATGACAGAGTTAATGCTCTTTTCTGCATTTTTGTTAAGATGAAATTTTTACCCACTCGCCAAACAGAAAGAGTATAAGCCACAATTATAATGCCTAAAGTTCTGTGTATAAATTGAATTCCAAACCTACCTTCAGTAAAGTTTTTCCAGAATGGCTTTAAGCTAAATATTGCATCTGCTATCCATTTATCACCCATCTTTGGCCAAGTATTAAATCCAACTCCAGCATCTAAGCCGGCAACAAACGCTCCATAGATAATCTGAATTACTATTAAAATAAATAAGCCAATATTTAATCTGAAAAGTTTAGAATTACCAGCATTATTATTTGAGAAAATAAGTGGTAGAGCTATCCATACTATATATGCGCAAGTTAAGAATGCAGTAATCAGGTGAATAGCCAATCTATAATGACTTACATCAGGCCTGTCTACTAAACCGCTTTTTACCATCCACCAACCAATAGCACCTTGCATAGCCCCCATTAACAATAGCAGAGTTGATTGAATTTTCAGTTTTTGTGTAAGTTTCTTTTTTATTAGAAAATAAATAAATGGAATGATGAAAACTAATCCTAAAACTCTACCAATTAATCTGTGTAAATACTCCCAAAAGAATATAGATTTAAATTCATCTAAAGTAAAGTGAGAGTTTATTTTTAAGTATTCCGGAGAGGTTTTATAAAGCTCAAAAGTTTCTTGCCATTGTACTTCATTTAATGGGAGAATTGTTCCCGTAATTAAATTCCAGTTCACCATGGAAAGCCCTGAATGTGTTAATCTAGTAATACCCCCAATTACTACCATTGTAAAAATGAGAAAACAACCAGATAATAGCCAAAAGATTATGGATTTATTTTTCTTCATTTTAATAATATGGAGAAATTAAAATATACACTAGAACCCCAGTTGCAGAAACATATAATCAAATTTGGAAAGTAATTTTTGCAATTTTTTTATGATATTCGAAATTCTTTTTTAATGCTCGTGATAAAGTGATAAGCACAAGAGGTATTATTATAGCAGAAAGATTTACTTGTTCCATCCTCATTATATTTACAATAGGTAAGTCCTGTATCGCCAACTTGTGGTGTTTTTACAAAATCTACTAACTAGATTCTTGCTGTACTTTTTTTAGGGCTTTTAAGTTTGTAATCCAAACTTTTCGCCTTTCAGTTCGTATTAAATTTTCTTTATTAAATGCAGATAAAGTTCTGATAGCATTTGCAGTTGTCATATTAGAGAAGTTTGCTAATTCTTTTCTTTTTATCATAATATTTATGAGTGATTTATCTTCTTTGCTATAGCCATATATATCAGCTAACTCTAATACAGCACCAGCAAGCCTTGCTCTCATCTGCTTTTGCGTGAGTTTAATTATCCTTTTCTCGCTAATTCTTAAACTGCTTGAAAGATTCTTTATTATCTTCATGGACAGATCATTGTTATTCCTTACAATTGAGAAGAAATCATCTTTATCGATTGCACAAACAGAAACATCATTAATTGCAGTTGCAGATGTACTGTATTTCTGTTCGCTCATTAACTCATGAAACCCTAAAAAATCCAATTTCTTCTTAAAATCGACAATTTGAATATTTCCTTCTTCATCTTCAGCACAAATTTTAACAGCACCTTCATTTAGGCAAAGTAATTTTTTTGCATCTTCCCCAGGTTTAAATATAGTAATTCCCTTTTTAAAGTCGAATAATTCTCTTCTAGAATCCAAAAGTTCAAGTTCTTTATTCGAAAGATCTTTTAGTAGTGAAAATTTCTTTTTTAAGCAATTTACACATCCTCCCTGTTCTACTTTACAATTTTGCATGATTTAGTGTTTTATAATAATAAAAGTAACTGTTATTAAGCAGATAGATTATGATATACATCATACTATTAGACTGAACTTATTTATTAATTTTGCAAAAAAAATAATGCCATTTAAGAAAGGAACAATTATAACAATAAATTAACTATGAAAAAAATACTACTAATACTATTTTCTTTTTCTTTAGTTTTTTCTTGTGTAGAAAAAGAAACAGAGACAGAAAGTAATGAACAAGACAATAAAAAAACTATTCAAACTCCAAAGGTAATAGATACTATTTATTCTGATAGTAGTCAATATATAGGAGAATGGAAGGATGGTAAAAGAAATGGTCAGGGAACTCATATTAATGCTAATGGGAATAAATATGTAGGAGAATTTAATAATAATTATCCAAATGGTCAGGGAACATATATAGATACTAATGGAAATAAATATGTGGGAGAATGGCAAAATGGACAACCTAATGGTAAAGGAACCTATACTTGGGAAGAAGGCCAATATGAAGGAGATAAATATGAAGGAGAATGGCAAAACGGACTACATCATGGTCAAGGAACCTATACTTGGGGAAGTGGGACAAACAAAGGAGATGTATATGTAGGCACATTTATAAATAATAAAAAAACAGGTTTTGGAACTTGTAATTATGCAAATGGAAACATATATGTTGGAGAATGGAAAGATGGCAACTCTCATGGAGAAGGAACATTTACAACTACAGATGGAAAAGTGCGAGAAGGATTATTTGAAAATGGAGAATATATTCAAGAGGTCTTAGATTCTAATTTAAATCTTGAAGATGTTATCAGTGATGAAGATATAGTAAAGGAATAAATAATCTTTATAAGTTAGCACAAGCAAATTGATTAGTGGTGAAAGAAGTGGTGAAAATTTTAGCTTGAAAACTAATTGTTAATTATTTAAATGTAAAAGGAGTTCGAATTACTCCACACATATATACAAGTATAAAGGACTTAGATCTCTTAGTAGAAGGTATTCGTAAGTTTGTTTGAGTAATCTGTTTGTTCTAAAATTCAAGAAATTTTCTTAAGTTTTAATTTTTTCTCAACAGATCGTATAAAGTTTGTTTTAGCATTAGAATATTCATCTCCATTTATCCATTCTTTCTTTGCTAAGCTCATTTTAAACTTTTCATATTCTATTTTAGTTTTAGAATTATTTCGTAACTCATTCCTAAATGTAATATGCCTCTTGTACCAAGAACTTGATGACTCAACCAAATGAATATGTGCAATTCTTTTATTTTTTTCATTCTTGAAAAAGAATCTTCTATTTGGTAATTCATCTTCATATTCTTTAGCATAGACAAATCCTAATTCAGTTATTGGTTTTATGTAATTGTCTAAATTATTTTG
>CAJWUS010000104.1 GCA_913047525.1 uncultured Flavobacteriales bacterium
TATCGGATGTTACATATATGGTAGAATAGGATGTTGGATTAGCATTGGAAACACTTACATTTGAGATATCAGGAGCATTATACTGAAATTCTGTTTGCGATAAAATATAAGTGGTACGTGCATTCATAAGTTCCGTAATTCCTACTTTAGCTCCACCTCCAGGGCCTCCACCTGAGTTTATAGAAGTAGTAATATTTTGAGTCGCCTGACTCCAAGTATAAAAAGTGTTTTGATCGGATTGAAAAGCAGATGAAATAGTGTTATGTAAACTATCGGCTTTTTGATGGTAATAATTGTTGCTAAAAAATTCCTCCATAATCGTTTTCATATGGGCGACATACATTTTTCTGTAGGTTGGATCAGCAAAAATGATATTACAAAGAGGTCTAGTTGCATCTCCATCTCTAAGGAATGGATTCATTTCTTGTAAATCCTGAGTTGTGGCTGGTGGGTTTCCAGGTCCAGGAGTATTTATCATGGAAAAATGTCCAAAAGATTCATTAAAATCCCAGACAACAGGAAGAAAACGATTATTATCATCCTGAAATAAATAATAATTCTGACAGAATGGGCCAATATAACTATCCAAATTCACAAACAAATTATTCAATGCTAAAAACCAAATACCTTTATCCACATCAAAATGTTGTTCAATATTGTTTGGATTTTGATCTAACTGATAAGTCAGATTTTTCATATTCTCCCAGCCAAAATCCGATTGCATTTCATAATAATCCTCATAACAAGTGCTATCAGTGCCTAAATACTCCAAAGAAGAACCTATTCCACTTGCGCATCCAGGGTTTCCACCACCACCTCCCAAATTTTGCGGATTGCATTTGAACAAAATATTATCATCATCTGAGTAAAAATGTTCTTCTACAAATTTTTTGTTTATGGATTCAATATTTCCGTAAAGCCCAATATAATTTCCGTTAATATAAACCTCAGTATAATTTGCTTTTGGGGCCTGCATGTAATGTCTGGAAATGAAATAGCTTAAAACCTCACGCACAAAAGTAGGATCCTTATCTCCATTGGAGAATTTTAGTGTGTAGTATCCTTGATAATCTTGATTTTTTATGTGATTGAGTTTTATGTTGAGCGGATTTTTCGCATTGTTCGCATTATAAGAGCTATTGCCTTTATATTTTACCCCAACACTATCAAAAACTATTCCATTTACAATCACACTATCTGCAGTGAGGCGATCTCCATTTCCTGCTGCATAATTGTTGTCCATCAATTGATCCCAATTGGATTGGGCAAAGAAAATTTCAATAGTGTTAATATTATCTTCATCATAAAAATCGTTTTGGGCATTTGTAGAAAATACCCAAAAAACAGCAATAACTATAATATAAAACTTTTTCATTTTTTAATTTCAGCCTACAAATTACGAAATAAAATTACGGTTTAACAAAATCAAAATAATAAATCTTATTTGTTCAAAAGCCACAAAAACTAAAATTTAATTTTTCGTGGCTATTGTTTTTAAGATTATTACTTTTATGACTTCAAATAATCATTAAAGTTTAAAAAAATGAAAAAATTTATAAATTACTTTCTGCAAGGACTGTTATATATTGTTCCTATTACCGTTACGCTCTATGTTGTCTATTGGACCTTCCAAAAGATTGATGGAATTTTACCCTTTCAATTTCCTGGATTGGGGCTTATTATAATTATAGTACTTATCACCTTTGTCGGCTTTGTGGGCTCTGCAATTATTACAAGCCCTATAAATGCTTTTTTTCAAAGATTACTTAAAAGAGCTCCTCTCTTGCAAACTATTTATTCTTCTGTGAAAGATTTGATGAGTACTTTTGTTGGTAAAAAGAAAGGATTTAATACCCCTGTGCTGATTAAATTATATGAAAACTCAACCATTGAGCGCATTGGTTTTATTACTAATGAAGATTTAACCACTCTAGGGATCAAAGAGGGAAAAATCTTGGTTTATCTGCCACATTCTTATGCTTTTTCAGGGCAACTTTTTGTGGTGGAGCGTTCTTATATTACTACTGTTGATTCTTCCTCTGCTGAGATTATGAAACTAATTGTTTCTGGTGGAGTTACTGAAATTGAAAATTAGAGTAATTTTGCAGCACATTTCTAAAAAACTTAAAGGATGAAAAAGATATTTTTTAGCCTAATAGGATTTTTTGTACTGACTAATATTTATGCACAAAATCCTGGCGACACCATTGTTGTACAAACCTTTATTCATGATGCATGGACCGATGGAAATGGGAATTCAACAGGTAGTGGCGCAAGAGATACCATAGCTTATTTTCCAAATGACACGAATTTAACTTTTGAAAAAATAATTATGTCTTATAATATGAGGTGTAAAGATAATAATAGTAATAATCCTGGAGGGAATTCAAGAATTGGTTGCGGAGCATGGGACTATAGTTGCCAAACATATATACATGATTCGTCTAGAGTAGACTCTATTTTAAATTTTACACCAGATTATATAATCTCAAATTTTTCAGGAACAACATATAATTATTCAAATAGTCCAATTTTTAATTACCGCCACTTTATACAGTACAATACTGTTGTTGATTCAATTATAAGTGAAGACACAACAGTCATTGGCAATGGTAATACGCCATTAGATTTTGTTTTAGAATCAAATCAGGTTTCAGGAAAATCACAATTCTTGTACAAAGCAGATGAATTATTAATACTTGACAGTATTGGGAACTATATACATGGATTAGTAAACGATACTATAAATGCTATTTCAATTAATGTAATTAACAATCCCCAACTGATAAACTTTTTAAAAATTAAATTGAAATTAACTGCTGATAGCATACTTAACCCTGCTAACCCTCATCTGTCTGGGTTTACTGAGGTGTATTACGCTAATACTATGTTAAATTTAGGGGTAAATAGATTACAATTTCATATTCCATTTGTATGGGATTCTGTTTCTAACATTATTGTAGAGTTCTCATTTACAGATTCTTCCAATTCTTCTTCTGCTTTAATACTAGCTGAAAATACAGCAGATAGTATAGGGGTTTATTCAACGGATGCAACTTGTATAAAAGTAAGTGGGCAGGGACACATAGACATAGCTGATTCGGCTTTTAATACAATTAGTGATATGATTACGATATCTTTTTGGGCCAATGGAGACGAAAATGTTTTACCAGTCAATACTACATTCTTTGAAGCATTAGATACTAGTGGAAATAGAACCGTAAATGTACACTTTCCTTGGAGTAATGGAAGAATATATTGGGATTGCGGAAATGATGGCACATCCTCATACGACAGGATAGACAAAGCAGCTAATTTAAATGAATACACAGGAGGTTGGAGTCATTGGGCGTTTACAAAAAATGCAATTACAGGAAGCATGAAGATTTACAGAAATGGGCAATTGTGGCATTCTGGAACAGGGAAAACAAAATCAATGAATATACAATCTTTCAAACTTGCTTCAAGGGCAAATGGAGCAGGTTATTTTTGGCACGGAAAAATAAAAGAACTCAGAATCTTCAATCAGGAGTTAGGTGATACTACTATTCAAAAATGGATGCATCAAAGGTTAGACTCTACTCATACAAGTTATGCTAATTTGGTGGGGTATTATCCATTTAATGAAGGTAGTGGAAATACAGCTAATGATAATTCTGTTTATAGTCAAGAAGCAATATTTAACGGTAATGTAAAGTGGGAAATTAGTCAAGGAGAAAATATTCCTACCTTCTTTTCCTCCACTGCATTTCGTCCAAATATTTCGTTCTATCAAGGCGAATATGTAATTTCTATAATGAATGATACCATCATTGATTCTTTGTTAGCTACACCAAATATTGTGACACTAAGAGATATTTTCCCAAATTATAATACTATGCAAAATGATAGCATTGGAATTGTTTTAATTGACACACTTTGGGAATCACTGAGCTATACTTATATCTATGATACAAGCGGAATCTTAACCAATATAGACACTACCCATATTGATGGGACGATAAATATTAATGAGTTGAATTATTATAATCGTTATCCTATGGTTTTTCAGATTATGTCTTTCGTTACACCTTATGGAATGGGTGTTGATTTTGGAGAATTTGGTGAGAGTTGGTATTTTGACGTTACAGATTATACCCCTGTTTTAAAAGGGCCAAAACAGATGACTGTTAGCGGAG
>CAJWUS010000105.1 GCA_913047525.1 uncultured Flavobacteriales bacterium
CTAGCCAATAATACCCCTGCTCGGCAGCAGCAGTGAACAAAAAGAATTTTCCAAAAAATCCTGCAATAGGAGGAATGCCAGCCAAAGAGAAAAGCGACAACATCATTGCCAAACTTAACTTAGGATTTGTGTGATAAAGTCCATTATAGTCATCAATATTTTCTTTTCCAGAATAATCAGAAATAACAGAAACTACTCCGAAAGCGCCCAAATTGGAAAAGATATAAATCAGCATAAAATAGACAACAGTTGCCATTCCTAATGTGCTCGTTCCAATAATCCCAAGCAAAATAAAACCAGCTTGTGCAATAGAGGAAAAAGCTAAAAATCGTTTTATATTTTGCTGTCTGATGGCAAACAAATTACCAATTGTCATGGTGAGAATAGCAATAATATAAATGATATTTGACCAAACTTCCACCATTGTTCTGAAAATAGTGAAAAGCAAAATAGTAAGAATAAAAACGGCTGCCCCTTTTGAAATAACTGACAAATAGGAGGTAATATTCACAGGTGCACCTTCATACACATCAGCTGTCCATAAATGAAAAGGAACCAATGAAATTTTGAAAGAAAGTCCTGATAAAAAGAAAATAAGAGCAAGAACTGCCAGTGGTGTATCCATACTTACAATACTTAACTGCTCAAAATAAGTGCTACCAAATTGCCCGTAAAAAAGAGAAATTCCAAATAGCATTATTCCAGAAGAGAATGCAGCAGATAAAATAAGTTTTACTCCTGCTTCTGCCGATTTTTGATTAAATGTATTGTAGGAAACAAGTGCCGCCATTGGGATAGTAGCTAGTTCCAATCCCAAATAGAACATCAGAAACTCTCCAGATGAAATCATGAAATTCATTCCAATTAAAGTAGCGAAAAGTAAAATAAAATATTCACTGATTTTATTCAGATTTTCCGTTTTTGTAAGCCAGTTTGCAGATTGAAGCAAAACTATAAACACTCCAATATTCAATATGTTTTTCATCAAAATAATCAATCCAGAAGTTTGATACATGCCACCAAAAAGCATTCCACTTTGATTCCCGAAGAATCCTAAAAGAGTATGTAAGCCGAATAATAAAATTGCAATAGGGATGATTCTTTTTTTGTCATTAATAGCTAATTCCGCTACTAATAAAACCATTGCTATTATGGTAAGTAGCAATTCGTGTTTCATTATTATAAACTGACTCAGCTCCATATTTCTAATTTGTTAACATTACTAATTTTTCTACAATTGGTTCTAAACTTTCCCAAATAATATCTGACATCCAAAGAGGTGCTACTCCCATTGCGATAATGGTAAAAAGAAGAACAAAGATTGGAATTTTCTCATACCAAACTGCATCCGAAATCAAACTATGCTTTTCATCAATTACAGGTCCTAATAATATTTTTCCTACCACTCTTAAAATATAAACTGCTGTAACCACAATAGAAGAGACTGCAATAATTGTTACTGCTCTATGGAAGAGACCTTCATTTTGATAAGCTCCTATAAATATGGTCATTTCAGCAACAAATCCGCTTAATCCAGGAAGTCCCAAAGAGGCAAACCCGGCAATAACATATGCTACTGCTAAAAATGGCATTACCTTCATCAGTCCTCCCATTTTTTTGATATCCCTTGTTCCAGTTCTTTCGTAAATCATTCCAATTAGTGCAAAGAAAAGAGCAGTCATCAATCCATGAGAAATCATTTGTAAAATAGCGCCATTAAAAGCAGTTTGATTCATCATTAACACTGCAAAAAGCACCAATCCACAATGGCTAACAGAGGAGTAAGCATTGATATATTTTAAATCGGTTTGTACAATGGCACCCAATGCGCCATAAATTACAGAAGTAGAAGTAAGAATAATAAAAATCCAAGCCATTTCATTCGCAGCTTCTGGCATCAAGTACATGGCAACTCTAAAAGCGCCATAACCACCCAACTTCATCAGCACACCTGCATGCAACATGGACACTGCTGTTGGTGCAGAAGCATGTCCGTCAGGCGACCAAGTATGAAAAGGGAAAAGAGCGCCCAAAACACCAAACCCAATAAAAGTGAGGGGAAAGAAAAATCTTTGTGCCTCAATTGGAATTGTAACTTTTGCAATCTCTAAAAGGTTAAAAGTTAGTTGCCCTCCATCCGGAGCCGAGTTAAAATAAATGCCTAACAATCCAACCAATAAGAGAGCAGAACCTCCCATTAGCATTAACGTAAGCTTCATGGCGGAATATTCCTTTTTACCAGTGCCCCAAATCCCAATTAAAAGATACATTGGTAATACAGCAATTTCATAAAAAAGGAAAAGTGTAAATAAATCCAAGGAGATAAAAAAGCCAAAAACACCAGTTGCAAGAACAATTAAAGAGATAAAGAATTCCTTTGGAAGAGATTCTACATTCCATGAAGAAAAGATCCCTGTAAAAATGATAATTCCAGTAAGTAAAATCATCAGAACCGAAATTCCATCTACCCCAACTGCATACTGAATATTAATACTTTCAAACCATTGGTAAGATTTTTGCAGAATCATCTCTGAATCATTTCCAGAGGATCTTTCAGCTAAATAAATAAATACCAAACGGATAGATTGTAAAAGTTGTATTGTCATTCCAATAGCAGCTATTACCCTTACATTTTTTAATCCTTTAGTAAACAGTAATGCTAAAACTGTTAGAATTGGAATAAGGATTAATGAAGTTAAAATATCCATTTAGTTAGTAATTAAGTAAATAAAAATAACAATTAAAAGTAGCATTCCAGAGACAAATACAGAGGCATATTGTTGCAATTGTCCTGATTGTAGCCCTTTTATTTTAAGGGCAACATAATTGGTTACGCTAGCAACTCCATCCATTGTAGCGTCAATAATATGCCTATCAAACCAAGCAATAGGGGAAGAAAATCTTTTGAAAATTACTTTTTTAGCCACAAATAAATACAACTCATCAAAGTAGAATTTGTTAAGTGCATATTTATAGAAAGATCCGAAGGAAGCGGTTGCTCTAGTTGGCAAATCATTTTCTTTTTTATAAAAAGCAAAAGCAACAATTATTCCAAATAGTGCAATTCCAATTGAAGGCAGTGCAATCTCCCAATGCATATGAATGTCAAAAGGAAATCCATCAGAAGTTACAAAATTACTGAATGGAATAAATCCAACTATTGCTGAGGCTACAGCTAAAAATATAAGTGGAAATGTCATGCTAAAAGGGGCCTCATGAGGAGTGGTTTCATACTCTTTTTCCTTGCCCCAAAAAATTCCGAAATATAAACGGAACATGTAAAAGGCTGTAA
Organism: uncultured Flavobacteriales bacterium; assembly: GCA_913047525.1. The sequence continues at coordinate 3,293 of CAJWUS010000105.1, forward strand.
GTCCAGCCACAACCCACTCAACCAAAAAGTAAATTTGATGATGATTGTACGCAGCAACTAATATTTCATCTTTACTAAAAAATCCTGCAAAAGGTGGAATCCCAGAAATTGCCAAACAAGCAATAAGAAAAGTGATATGCGTGATGGGCATGTATTTTCTCAAACTTCCCATCTCATTTAAATTATTGGTATGTATTGCATGAATAATTGCACCAGCTCCTAAAAATAATAAAGCCTTAAACATGGCGTGAGTAAATAAATGAAACATTGAAGCCATAAAACCAAGACCGGCTTCTGCTCCATATCCAGACACTCCTAATGCCAGCATCATATATCCAATTTGGGACATAGTTGAAAAAGCAAGAATTCTTTTAATGTCTGTTTGGGTACAAGCAATAACTGCTGCAAAAATAGAAGAGAACCCTCCAATAACAGCCACTACTTCTAATGCATTTGGCGCAACAATTGCAAAAATAGGGAATAGTCTGGCTACTAAAAATACTCCTGCAACAACCATTGTAGCTGCATGAATTAATGCAGAAACCGGAGTAGGCCCTTCCATGGCATCTGGCAACCAAATATGAAATGGGAACATTGCAGATTTTCCAGCTCCTCCCATAAAAATCAGAATTAGCGCCCACCCCATTGTCGATAATCCTAAAAATACAGCTGATGAACTTTGCATAAAAGCAGGACCTTCTGGATTGCAGAGAATACTAAAATCGAAAGTTCCAGTTAAATAGGATAGAATTAAAATACCAATTAAAAATCCTAAATCAGCAAAACGAGTTACAATAAAAGCTTTTTTAGATGCAGCAACTGCTG
>CAJWUS010000106.1 GCA_913047525.1 uncultured Flavobacteriales bacterium
AGAGTTCCCACTTCCCGCTGTTATGGTAGAGGTAATAATTATGATAATAAGTGCTTCCGTTGGCCAAATAAATATTTAAGGCAAGCATATTTATAAAATCTACATAATTAAAATTTTCTTGTATAAAAGCAAAATAATCTTTGTTGGAAATGGAATTTACCTCAGCAATCAAATTTTTTAAATTGTCAAATTTTTGCTGAGAGCCATTTTTTTGTTCCCACTTCTCATTTACATTTTCAAAAACACTAAGACAAGCCCCGTCTTTGGTTGCTTTATACAAATTGCCATTTTCATTAAGCAAATTCCTTTTCAAAAAAGCCTTATCCATATTCTCTACCTTTAAGTACAACCCCAAAAAGACGCCATTAATAAAAACATTTGCAAAGCTGGAATTAAAACAATGCTGCCCAGAAGCCCGCATAATTTGACTGCTCAAATACTGCCTAATAAAACTTTTGTCAGAAAATTCAGCATTTAAATTCAGCGTTTTTACCTTTCCATTTAGTATAAATTTCACCTTCAATGATTTTTTAGCATCTTTTCTTGAAGAATCTCCACGAATCCTCATTCTGGCTTTTAAAGTATCTCTATTAGAAACAATTTGTATGGGGATATAAGTGTTGTCCTTGAAGTTAGTGTAAATAAAAGTTAAGGAATCAGGATTACAGATAATATGATACTCCTCTAAAATTGGTTGAGAATAATAGATAGAGGTATCCGTATGGCAAGCATTAAAAATAAGTAAAATGAAAATAAATCTCAATAGAGGATTAATCATAAAATTACAGATATTTTCTTTAAGCGAAAGGAGCATTTATTTTGAGGATAAAATTACTATTTTTACCGAAATGAAATCTAAATAAGTGAGCAGAAAAAAAGTTGTATTAATTTGGTTAATAGTTTTCTCCCCTTTTATTGGGCTATTTTCAGCCATTTATCTAACCTCATTTGGGTTATTTGGTCCACTTCCAACATTCGAGCAGTTAGAAAACCCTAAAAATAATTTAGCTACCGAAATTATTTCAGAAGACGGAGTGGTAATGGGGAAATACTTTTTTGAAAACAGAAGTAACATCAAGTATCATGAATTATCAGAGAACTTAATAAATGCTTTAATCTCAACTGAGGACATTCGCTATATGAGTCATTCAGGAATTGATGTTCGCTCCTTAGTAAGAGCAGTAGTTGGTTTATTATTTGGAAGCGGAAGTTCAGGAGGGGCCAGTACAATCACGCAACAGTTAGCAAAAATGCTTTTCACTGAAAAACCAAGTTCGGGCTTGCAGAGGGTAATGCAAAAATTCAAGGAGTGGATTATTGCGATTCGGCTTGAAAAGCAATATACAAAAGATGAGATATTAGCCATGTATCTTAATCGTTTTGATTGGGTAAACAATGCAGTTGGCATTAAGTCCGCCTCTCAAGTTTATTTTAATACCATTCCGTCAGAGCTTAGTGTTGAGCAGTCGGCAATGCTTGTCGGGATGCTAAAAAATCCAGCTCTTTATAACCCCAATAGAAGAATGGAATTAACCCAAGGGAGAAGAAATGTAGTCCTCTCACAAATGAAAAAATATGAGTTTATTACCGACTCATTATTTGACACCTTAAAAACCCATCCTATTGTTTTGGATTTTAAAAGAGCAAGTCATAATGAAGGGCAAGCTCCTTATTTGAGGGAGCATCTAAGAGGGGAATTAAAAAAATGGTGTAGAAAACAAATCAAGCCAGATGGTACGCCTTACAACTTATACACGGATGGATTACGGATTTATACCACTATTAATTCTCGGTTGCAAAAATTTGCAGAACAGGCTCTTAAAGAACATATCTCTAGCTTACAGAAAGATTTTCAAAAACACTGGAAAGGATATTCAAAAGCACCATTTCCAAAGGATATGGAATGGGAACAAATTAATGAAATTATTGACCAAGGAATGAGGCGGTCAGAGCGGTATCGAAAATTAAAAAAAGCAGGAAAATCAGAAAGTGAAATAAAAAAGGCATTCAAAAAGAAAGTTCCAATGACTCTTTTTTCATGGGGCAAAGAAATCGATACGGTTTTATCACCAAGAGATTCTATCAAATATAATAAATATTTTATCCATTCTGGAATGATGAGTATGGAGCCAAAAACAGGTTTTGTAAAGGCCTATGTTGGAGGGATTAACCATCGCTTTTTTAAGTACGATCATGTGGTGGTGGGCAAACGACAAGTGGGCTCTACTTTCAAGCCATTTTTGTATTCCTTAGCCATGCAAGAAGGCTATTCTCCTTGCTATGAAGTGCCAAATGTTCCTGTTGTGTTCGATAAAGAAAAATGGGGTTTAGATAAAGACTGGATTCCTGAAAACTCGGATGATAAATATGAAGGCGCAATACTAACGCTAAAATTTGGAATGGCAAATTCTATCAATACTGTTACGGCTTATATAATGAAGCAATTTGGACCTCATGCAGTTGTTGATTTAGCCAAAAAAATAGGAATACAATCAAAGATTTTAGCAGTCCCCTCACTTTGTTTAGGGACTTTTGATCTATCTGTTTACGAAATGGTGGGGGCTTATTCTACTTTTGTAAATAATGGTGTTTGGACCGAACCTATTTTTATAACTAAAATAACAGATAAGCATGGTGTAATTTTGGAAGAATTCAAACCAAAAACTACAGAAGCAATGAGTAAGCAAACGGCTGATTTGATGGTGAGAATGCTGCAGGGGGTGGTAGATGGGGTATATAATAAAAATGCGAACACCACCATGGGGACCGGAGTTCGTTTGCGATACAAGTATCAATTTAAAAATGAAATGGGAGGAAAAACCGGAACTACTCAAAATAATTCGGACGGATGGTTTATGGGGATAACACCCAATTTAGTAACGGGTGTATGGAGTGGTTGTGAGGATAGAAGTGTGCATTTTAGAAATACACATTACGGACAAGGGGCTAATATGGCATTACCTGTTTTTGCAGAATATATGCAAAGGGTTTATACCGACACATTAGAGTCTGGGGTTTATCCAATCAGCTTTAACATACCAAAAGCAATAGATGTGAAAATGGATTGTGGAGAACTTTTTGAAACAGAAAATAATAATTTTGAGGAGGAAGAATTATGATAAATAAAGTAGTAAAAACTATTGATGAGGCAATTGCTGGAGTAGAAAGCAATATGACCTTTATGGTTGGAGGATTTGGACTTTCTGGGATACCTGAAAATTGCATAGCAGCACTATCTAAAAAAGATATTTTTGGGCTTACTTGTATTTCCAATAATGCAGGAGTTGATGATTTTGGTTTAGGACTTTTATTAAAAAGAAAACAAATTAAAAAGATGATTTCATCTTATGTAGGAGAGAATGCAGAATTTGAAAGACAAATGCTTTCAGGAGAATTAGAAGTTGATTTAATCCCTCAAGGATCTTTAGCGGAAAGATGTAGAGCTGGAGGTGCTGGTATTCCAGCATTTTTCACCCCTGCGGGATACGGTACTGAAGTTGCAGATGGGAAAGAAGTAAGAGAATATAATGGAAAGCCTCATATTTTGGAATCGGCACTTACTGCAGATTTTGCATTTGTAAAAGCTTGGAAAGGAGATACTGCAGGAAATCTTATTTTTAAGGGAACTGCAAGAAACTTTAATCCGCTTATGGCAATGGCGGGGAAAATTACAGTAGCGGAGGTAGAGGAGTTAGTGCCAGCAGGAGAACTAGATCCTAACCAAATACATACTCCGGGAATTTTTGTACAAAGAATTCTGCAAGGAGAAAAATACGAGAAGAGAATAGAACAAAGAACCGTTAGAACAAAAGAGTAATGGCTTTAGATAAAAACCAAATAGCACAAAGAATAGCTCAAGAGCTAGAGCATAACATGTATGTTAATTTAGGAATTGGAATTCCTACACTAGTTGCAAACTATATACCAAAAGGAATTGATATTGAGTTTCAATCAGAAAATGGAGTTTTAGGAATGGGCCCCTTTCCTTTTGAAGGAGAGGAAGACCCGGACATGATAAATGCAGGTAAACAAACCA
>CAJWUS010000107.1 GCA_913047525.1 uncultured Flavobacteriales bacterium
TCTCCTGATGGTTTTACTCTTTTACTATCTGAATATTTAAACATATCTAATTAAAATTTTAATCCTGTTTCACGAGCAGCATCTGCCAACGCTTTCACTCTTCCATGAAAAATAAATCCTCCTCTGTCAAATTTTACCGCACTTACTCCTGCCTGTTTTGCTTTTTCTCCAATTAATGAGCCAACTAGTTTGGCTTGCTCTGTTTTAGTTACTTTTTTGCCTTCCAATGATTTATCTTTTGAAGATGCAGCAACAATAGTATTGCCGGCAACATCATCAATAAGTTGGGCATAAATTTGCTTGTTACTTCTAAATACAGCAAGTCTTGGTATCTCAGCAGTACCATTAATAGTCTTTCTGATTCTGTACCTAATATTCTGTCTTTTATCTTTTTTCGATTTCATCTTATTTCTTAAATTTATGCTCCGGCAGCAGCAGTTTTACCAGCTTTTCTTCTTATTTTTTCTCCTACAAATCGGATTCCTTTTCCTTTATATGGTTCAGGTTTTCTGAATGAACGGATTTTGGCTGCAACTGCACCAATCAATTGTTTATCGTGAGAATTGAGAATAATTACTGGTGCCTTTCCTTTTTCCGATTCTGTGCTTACTTTTACTTCATTAGGAACTTCAAATATAATATTATGAGAATATCCTACCGAGATATCTAACTTTTGACCTTGATTAGACGCTCTGTAACCAACACCAACCAATTCTAATTTTTTAGTATATCCTTTAGTTACTCCCTCAATCATATTCGCAATTAAAGCACGATATAATCCATGCAATGACCTTTGATCTTTTTGGTTGGAGCTTCTTTCTAAAGTGATAAGGTTCTCATTTACACTCACTTTGATACCTTCAATAATCGCTTGGGTAAGTTCACCTAAAGAACCTTTTACACTAACCACTCCATCAGAAATATTAACATTAACACCTTCTGGAATCGTAATTGGGTTTTCTCCTATTCTTGACATTTTCTTATCTTTTATTAATAAACATGACATAATACCTCACCACCCACTTTCTGTACCCTTGCTTCTTTATCAGTCATTACTCCTTTTGAAGTAGAAAGTATGGCTACCCCTAAACCATTTAATACTCTCGGCACGGTTCTGGTGTCGGTATATTTTCTAAGTCCAGGCGTACTTATTCTTATCAACTTTTTGAAAGCAGACTGTTTTGTTTGTGGATTATATTTTAATGCAATTTTAATATTTCCTTGGTTATTCTCTGTTTCTTCAAATTTATAATTAAGTATATATCCTTTATCTTTTAAGATTTTAGTTATTTCCTTTTTAATATTTGAAGCAGGTATGTCCACCACCTTATGAGTCGCTTTTGAAGCGTTCCTCAATCTGGTTAAGTAATCTGCTATTGGATCTGTATTCATTTCTTTCTTTTTATATTTTATTTACCAACTTGCTTTTTTCACGCCTGGAATCTTACCAAAATTCGCCATCTCACGAAACAAAACACGAGAAATACCGAATTGCCTCATATAACCCTTTGGCCTTCCTGTTATTTTACATCTGTTGTGTAAGCGAACAGGAGAAGCATCTCTAGGTAGTTTTTGTAATCCTTCATAATCGCCTGCCTTTTTCAGGGTAGCTCTTTTTTCAGCATATTTATCTACCAATTTTTGTCTTTTTACCTCTCGAGCTTTCATTGATTCTTTAGCCATAAATTCTATTTATTATCTGAATCATCAGTTTCTGCTGATGATTCATTATTATCTTCTTCTGTTTTTTCAACTGAATCTGTATCTCCATTCGCTTTAGCTTCTGCATCTTCTTTGTCTCGTTCTTCTTGAGAAAGTGAAGCTCTTCTATCTGCTTCTTTTTTCTCTTCTTCTTCTGATGCCTCAGCTCTTGCCGCTTCTTCTGCCTCTCTTTTAATTGCTTCTTGCTTTTTCTTTTCTGCCTTTTCTGCTTCTATTTTTGCAGTCCCACTATCAGAAAATGGCATACCAAATTCTTTCAGCAGAGTAAAAGCTTCATCATCCGAATTTGTATCGGTAACAATGGTAATATCCATTCCTGTAATTTTATTAATCTTATCCAAATCAATTTCTTGAAATACAATATGTTCCTTTATTCCAAGGGTATAATTTCCTCTACCATCAAATCCTTTTTTTGGAACTCCCTTAAAATCTCTAACTCTTGGAAGAGAAGCAGAAATTAATCGATCCAAAAATTCATACATTTTATCTCCCCTTAAAGTAACCATCACACCAACAGGCATTCCTTTTCTTACTTTAAAGTTAGATATATCCTTTTTAGATTTGGTGATAAGTGCTTTTTGCCCTGCAATTGCCGACATTTCCTGCTGAGCAGTATCAATAAACTTTTTATCGGTGCTTTCATTTCCAACGCCTTGATTTAATGAAATTTTAACCAATCTCGGAACTTGCATTACCGATTTGTAGTCCCCTTTGAGCTTGTTTACAATCTCTGAATTATACTTCTGTTTTAATCTTGGTGTATATGCCATTATTTTATTACCTCTCCGGATTTTTTTGAATACCTTACTAATTTTCCTGCTTCTTCATCTCTTCTTCTTCCAATTCTTGTTGTAGCAGCTGATTTAGGATCTACTAGCATAAGATTAGAAATATGAATGGCTGCTTCTTGCTTAATGATGCCTCCTTGCGGATTAGCAGCATTTGGCTTAGTGTGTTTGGATACCATATTTGCTCCTTCCACAATTGCCCTATAAGTTTTAGAAAAAACTTTTATTATTTTTCCCTCTTTTCCTTTGGAAGCGCCAGCCATTACCTTCACAATATCGTCCTTCTTTATTTTAATTTTTACTTTTCTCATTTTATCAAATATTAAAGCACTTCAGGTGCTAATGAAATAACTTTCATATAATTATGTTCTCTCAGTTCTCTAGCAACCGGTCCGAATACACGCGTTCCTCTCATTTCTCCATTTTCATCAAGCAGAACGCAAGAGTTGTCGTCAAAACGGATGTAGGAACCATCTTTTCTTCTTACTTCTTTTTTAGTTCGGATCACAACCGCTTTTGCTATCTGTCCTTTTTTAACCCCTCCGGAAGAATCAGCATGCTTTATTGTTACTACAATTTTATCGCCCAATGAAGCGTATCGTTTTTTTGTGCCACCTAATACTCGAATACAAAGCACTTCTTTTGCACCACTATTATCAGCAACTTTTAATCTGGATTCTTGTTGTACCATTTTATTTAGCTCTTTCTAAGATTTCTACTAATCTCCATTTCTTGTTTTTACTCAAAGGACGAGTTTCCATAATCTTTACTTTATCCCCTTCATTACAAGTGTTTTCCCAATCATGAACAACTAACTTATTACTCTTTTTTACAAATTTTTCGTAAAGAGGATGTTTTACTTTTCGCTCCACAACCACTACAATGGATTTTTCCATTTTGTTGCTTGACACTATACCTATTCTTTCTTTTCTTACTTTTCTGTCCATTTTATTTATTTTTTTGCGCTTGTGCAATCTCTCTTCTTCTTATTTCAGTCATAATTCTTGCAATTGTTCTTTTGGTAAATCGGATTTGATGCGGATTTTCCAAAGGCGATACAGCATGACTCATCTTCATCTTTGCCAGTCGATCTCTTTCCTCTAAGAGAAGATCTCTGATTTCATTATCTGGCATTTCTATTAATACGCTTGATTTCATTTGCTTATTTTTCTATTACTTTATAATCTCTTTTTACAATAAACTTTGTTTTGATTGGTAATTTTTGAGCTGCAAGCCTTAAAGCTTCTTTTCCAGATTCAAAATCTACTCCATCAATTTCAAATAAAATTCTTCCTGGCCTTACAACAGCCGCCCAATATTCTGGTGCCCCTTTCCCTTTTCCCATTCTAACTTCTGCAGGTTTTTTTGTAATCGGTTTATCAGGGAAAATTCTGATCCAAACCTGCCCTTGTCTTTTCATTTCCCTTGTTACTGCAATACGGGCTGCCTCAATTTGACGATCTGTAATCCAACATTCTTCTAATGCTTTTATGCCAAAAGTTCCGAAATTTAATCTACT
>CAJWUS010000108.1 GCA_913047525.1 uncultured Flavobacteriales bacterium
ATTTACTGGAATACCATCAATCATAACGGCAACATTTCTTTGGTTAAAACCTCTAATTGTAATTCTAGCATCTCCATCGCCTCCTCCGCTTTGTGTAGCATATACACCAGGAGTTGAATTCAGTACCATAGGAAGGTCTTGTGAAGCTAACTCCTCATTAATTTTTTTCATAGGAATTGTAGAAAAGGCTACAGGTGTCTCCCTGTCTCTTGCAACGTCAGCCACTACTTGCACTTCATTTAGCAAGATAGTTTTTAGCTTGAAATTTAAGACTTTCGTTTTCCCACTAACATCTACTATTTTACTTATTGTTTGATATCCAACATAAGATATTTTCAAATTTCGTTCTCCTTCCTGAATAGAAATAGAATAATTTCCATCAATGTCAGTTGCGGTTCCCATTCCTTTTCCATAAATAATTGTTGCTCCAATTAAGGCTTCTCCAGTGGATGCATCAGTAATTGTTCCATTTAAAGTAGTTTGAGCATATCCGCCAAACCCTAAGAGTATACTAAATAATAAAGATATTCTTTTTGTCATCCTATATTCGCAAAAAAATGCTGATGGAAACATCAGCATCTTCAATATAGTTAATGTTTTATTACTCAACAACTAATTTGTTTTCAGCTTTTTCCCCATCTGTAAATTGGATATTTACAATATATGTTCCTTTTGCTAAAACAGTAGTTGGAATTCTATTATCTGATGAGAACAAAATAATTTTTCCTAATATATTTACCAATTCAATTTTTTCAATTTTTGTATTTGAACTAATAACTACTGTTTCTCCAATATTTACAGGATTAGGATACATTACATAAGATGCATCATTTTTTTCATTTATTGTGCTAATAATACAATCGCAATTATGTATCCCCATGCCTGAATAAGTCCCATCTGGTAAAGAATCGTATTCTAAAGTAGGATTAAATGAAATAGGATTCGTAGTAACACCTTTCTTTATGCTTGCTTTTCTAACCAAAGTTTGTCTTTTTGTCCACCAAGTCCCTCCGTTTGCATCCGTGTATCCTGCTGATGCATCATCAGTCCATGCATTACCGGGGTCTTCACCTACTTTCCCAAAAATATCAATAATATTTGCTCCCTTTTCTAAAGTCATAGCATCATCTCCATTAAAATAAAAAGGAGTTGGATAAATACCACTTCCGTGCAAATCACAGGCAGCATAAAAAACAGGGTCAACCGGTACAGACCAATAAGTAGAAACCCAAACAGAATCTAATTGCCCGTTTCCAATTGCAATAGCTTGTCCAGGAACAAGGTTACCACTTAAAGGCCAAGTATCAGGCCCTGATGTAGCCCCATTTCCATATCTGTTTATAGAATACCCTGCTAAGTCAATTGAGGCATTTGTAGGGTTATAAATTTCAATTGCATTATTATTTGCAGGGCCTTCTACATATTCTGAAATAAATAATTCTGCACAATCCAATAATTGAGCATTTGCACTCATTGCAAAAAGCATACTTATACTTAGTAGAATTTTTCTCATTTTTCTCATTTTTTAATTAAGCGGCTAATTTACAAATTCGTATTAAATACTACTCTTTTTCAGTATAAATTGTTTTTTTATCTTTGGAAAAATTTGAATTACGAATATGGGAAATAAGATTACAACCTTTAAAGAATATAAAGTTGAATACGAAAAAAGCATCCAAAATCCTTTAGAGTTTTGGGAAGAAAAAGCCAACAATTTCACTTGGCAAAAGAAATGGGATAATGTGCTTAATTGGGATTTTAACAAGCCGGAAATAAAATGGTTTGAAGGAGGAAAACTAAATATTACTGAAAATTGTCTGGATCGGCATTTAGAAAAAAGAGAGGATCAAATAGCAATAAAATGGATACCAAATGAACCATCAGAAAAAAGTATATGTCTTTCTTACAAAGAACTACACTCAGAGGTTTGTAGATTTTCCAATGTATTAAAAAATAATGGCGCAAAAAAAGGAGATAGAATTTGCCTTTATATGCCAATGGTACCAGAGCTTGCAATTGCAGTTTTAGCTTGTGCCAGAATTGGGGCTATTCACTCAGTTGTTTTTGCCGGTTTTTCAGCAAAATCACTTTCTGACAGGATAAATGATGCTTCTTGCAATATTTTAGTTACTGCTGATGGTGGATTTAGAGGAGCAAAGATTACCCCCTTAAAAGATATTTCTGATGAAGCCATGAAAAGTACTCCTTCCATTGAAAGATGCATTGTTTTAGAAAGAACCAAAAGTAATATTAGAATGCAAAATGGAAGAGATATTTGGTGGCATGATGAGATGAAAAAAGCAGATTCTGATTGCCCTGTTGAGATTATGGATGCAGAAGATCCACTCTTTATTTTATACACTTCAGGTTCTACTGGTAAACCAAAAGGGATACAACACTCTACTGCTGGATACATGGTTTATACAGAGTTTTCTTTCAGAAATGTATTTCAGTATAATGATGGAGATATTTATTGGTGTACTGCTGATATTGGTTGGATTACAGGACATTCATATATTGTATATGGGCCTCTTTTAGCAGGGGCAACAACAATGATGTTTGAAGGAGTTCCATCTTATCCTGATGCTGGACGTTTTTGGCAAATTGCAGAAGAAAACAAGGTCAATATTTTCTATACTGCACCAACTGCAATTCGTGCATTAGAAGCAAAAGGAATGGAATTTGTAAATCCTTATAATTTATCCTCATTAAAAGTTTTGGGGACGGTTGGAGAGCCAATAAATGAAGATGCTTGGCATTGGTACGATAAAGAGATTGGGAAAGGAAATTGTCCAATTGTTGACACTTGGTGGCAAACAGAAACAGGTGGAATTATGATTTCAAATTTAGCTGGAGTTACTCCATCAAAACCAACTTTTGCTACATTACCACTCCCTGGAATACAACCCTGTTTAATAGATGAAAAAGGAAGTGAAATTGAAGGAAATTCAGTGGAAGGAAGATTGTGTATGAAGTTTCCTTGGCCCTCAATAGCAAGAACAATTTATGGCGACCATCAAAGATTTAAAGAGACTTATTTCTCAACTTTCCCTAACAAATATTTTACTGGTGACGGTTGTTTGCGTGATGAAAACGGAATGTACCGAATAACTGGAAGAGTTGATGATGTACTTATTGTTTCAGGTCATAATTTAGGAACTGCCGAAATTGAAAGTGCTATGGATGAGCATGAAAATGTGTGTGAAACGGCAATTGTTGGTTATCCTCATCCAATAAAAGGAAACGGAGTGTATGCGTATGTGATTTGTCATAACAAACCTGAAAATGAAGATGCTTTAAGAATAGAAATAAATGATTTGGTAACAAAAGAAGTTGGCCCTATCGCAAAAGCTGATAAAATTCAGTTTGTAAGCGGCTTACCTAAAACGCGATCTGGTAAAATAATGAGAAGAATTCTTAGAAAAATCGCAGAAGGTGATACGCAAAACCTTGGTGATACAAGCACACTTTTGGATCCAACTGTGGTGGAAGAAATCAAAATATCAGCACAATAATCATTTTCTAAATCAGTTTATCTATTTTTGCAGCCATGTCAGATAGTTTAATAATCATTCCAACTTATAACGAAAAAGAAAATATTGAGAAGATAATTCGTAAAATATTTTCTTTAGAGAAATCATTCCATATTCTTATAGTAGATGATGGTTCTCCTGATGGAACAGCTGAAATTGTAAAGAATTTACAAAAGGATTTTGCTAATCAATTACACATAGAAGAGCGAACTGGAAAGTTAGGCTTAGGTACTGCCTACATTCATGGTTTTAAGTGGGCTTTGGAAAGGAATTATCAGTTTGTTTTTGAAATGGATGCTGATTTCTCACATAACCCTGATGATTTAATTAGGCTTTATAATGCAAATTCAAGTGAAGGAGGTGATGTGGCAATTGGTTCCCGCTATGTGAAAGGGGTAAATATTGTTAATTGGCCAATGGCAAGATTATTAATGTCCTTTTTTGCTTCTA
>CAJWUS010000109.1 GCA_913047525.1 uncultured Flavobacteriales bacterium
AGAAAAAGTAATAAAGGCAAAAGCTCAGCTATTATCAAAGCCAAAAGTAACTGGTGAAAAAGTGGATTTAGATAAACTAACTCCTAAGAAGAAAAAACCTGTTGCCACATCTTCAGAAGGAGGGGTTGCTGGAAAGAAAAAAAGAAAACGACTTCCAAAAAAAGTAAATCAAGATAGATTTAAAAGAAGACAAACAAATAAGAAAAAACCAGTTGTAATTGAAGTAGATGCAGAACAGGCTCAAAAAAGAGTAAGAGAAACCTTAGCAAAGCTACAAGGAGGGGGTAAGAAAACCTCTGTAAAAAACAGAAGAGAGAAAAGAATTGCCCACAGAGAAATAGCCAAGCAAGAAAGTGTTGAAAGACAGGCTTCTGACAAAGTAATAAAGATTACTGAATTTGCTACTGCTCAAGAATTGGCAACCATGATGGATATTCCAGTTACAGAAATTATTTCTGCTTTAATGGCACTTGGTTTCATGGTAACTATGAATCAGAGATTGGAGGCTGATACCATTCAAATTATTGTGGAAGAGTTTGGCTTTACGGTAGAATTTGTTGGCGTAGAAGTACAAGAGGCAATTGAAGATGAGGAAGATAAAGAAGAAGATCTTAAATCACGCCCACCAATTGTTACCATTATGGGGCATGTCGATCATGGGAAAACATCCCTTCTCGATTACATTAGAAAGACCAATGTAATTGCTGGAGAATCTGGTGGAATTACCCAACATATTGGCGCTTATGAAGTGACATTAGAAAATGGCAAACAGATTTCTTTTTTAGACACTCCAGGACATGAGGCTTTTACCGCTATGCGGGCAAGGGGAGCAAAAGTTACCGACATTGTAGTAGTAGTAATCGCTGCTGACGATAAAATTATGCCACAAACTAAAGAAGCGATTAACCATGCGCAAGCGGCAGGCGTTCCCTTACTTTTTGCAGTAAACAAAATTGATAGAGATGCATCAGATGCTGAAAAAATAAAGGGAGAGTTAGCCGAAATGAATTTATTAGTGGAAGATTGGGGTGGTAAATATCAGAGCCAAGATGTGTCAGCTAAAACAGGAATAGGAATCCCTGAACTTTTAGAAAAAGTAATATTGGAAGCTGAAATGTTGGAATTAAAAGCAAATCCTAATAGAAATGCAAAAGGGACAGTAATTGAAGCATCATTAGATAAAGGGAAAGGGTATCTTACCACTATTTTGGTGCAAAATGGAACTTTAAAAATAGGGGATTACGTATTGTCCGGAGGATTTAGCGGAAAAGTAAAAGCATTATTAAATGAAAGAGGACACAGCATCAATGAAGCAGCTCCCGCATCTCCTGCAGTATTGTTAGGGCTAAATGGAGCGCCACAAGCAGGAGATACTTTTAATGTAATGCAAGATGAGCAGGAAGCGAAAAAAATTGCTATCAAAAGAATGCAACTAAAAAGAGAGCAAGGCGCGAGAACTCAAAAACACATCACTCTTGACGAGATTGGAAGAAGAATTGCACTTGGAGATTTTAAGGAAATAAACATCATTGTAAAAGGAGATGTAGACGGATCGATTGAAGCACTTTCAGAATCCTTAGAAAAACTTACTACTGAGGAAATAAGTGTAAATATTATTCATAAATCAGTTGGACAGATTTCTGAGTCGGATGTAATGCTGGCAGCTGCATCACAAGCTGTAATTATAGGGTTCCAAGTTCGACCATCCGTAAAAGCACGAAAATTAGCTGAAATTGAACAAATAGATATTCGCCTATATTCCGTAATATACAAAGCAATTGAAGAATTAACACAAGCAATGGAAGGTATGCTTTCTCCTGATATTGAAGAGGCGATAGTTTGTAGTATTGAAATAAGAGAAATATTCAAAATCTCGAAAGTAGGAACCATTGCCGGCTGTATGGTGTTGGAAGGGAAAATAAACCGAAATTCCAAAGTAAGAATTATCAGAGATGGAGTAGTTACTTATACAGGAGTTCTTTCCTCCTTAAAACGATTTAAACAGGATGCAAAAGAAGTCGCCAAAGGCTTTGAGTGTGGGCTGTCAATCGAAAACTTCAACGACATTAAAGTTGGAGATATTGTAGAGGGATTTGAAGAAAAAGAAACACAAAGAAAACTCACCTAATCGTCAGCAAGATTAATGTTTGAAGGAACTATATAAGAAGTATACCTTCTTCTTATTTCATTTTGCACTTTAAGTGCTTCCAGTCTAGTATAAAAATCACCAACAGTTACTTTAAAATAAGGTTCTTTATGGACCAGATACGCAGGTATTTCTGGGAATTTTAACATGAATGAGATTCGAATCTTTTTAGCTTTTTCTCTGTCGGTATCCGAATGAATTTGTAAGCGCCATCCTAACATCCCTTTTCTTTTTTTATTTAATTTTATATGCCGATCAAGTAATTCGCCTACCTTTTCTTCCATTTCAATATTTGTAATAGCAGATTCTGTACTATCTGTTTTTGAATTTGTTTGCCCAATAGCGTAAAAGGAAGAAAACAAGAAAATTGTAAATAGATATTTGATCATAATATGCAAAAGTAATAAACTAATTAAAGCACATCTTTACTTCCGGTTTTATTAGAGACCTTTATTTATTATTTAGAACAATTATAAATTATACTAAATAATGACTTTCCTCATATTTCAATTGACTGAAAAATATAAATTTGCAGCCGAAAATTGAATACATAAAATAAAGATGACTCGAATAAAAAACCTAAAAAGTCACCTCCTGCTTCTTGTGGCTTTATTTTCACTTTCAGCAAATATATTTGCGCAATCGGAAGGAGAACAAATTTTTAAATCGACTGGATGTACCGCATGTCACACCATTGGAGGAGGCAAACTAGTCGGTCCTGATTTGCAAGGGGTTCTAGATAGAAGGTCAGAAGATGAGATAATTAAATATGTCCAAAATCCTGCAGATTTTGGCGTTACACTAATGCCACCACAAGCACTTGATGCAGATGAAATTAAGGCAGTATTAGCATACATATCTTCATATGTGCCAGAAGTAAAAGAGACTACAGAAGAAGTTGTTTCAAAGCAAGAAGAAGGAATGAGTGCAATAAAAAAACTATTATTAGCCGCCCTTATTTTGATTGTAATTATTTTTACGCTTACTAGCGTAAAAAACGCATTAAAAGCTACATTAGATCAACCAACAGAATCAGTATTAGAATCAGTAAATAATTTTTGCAAAGCGTTTTTAGCAAACTTTCCTGCAGTAGTTGCTGTAGTTTTTATTGGCTTTATCATTGTTCTAAAAATTGTTTTTGATGCTATGATGGGAATTGGTGTTACAACAAATTACCAACCTGAACAGCCTATTGCTTACTCCCACAAAATCCATGCTGGGGATAATGGTATTGATTGTAACTATTGTCATTCTGGTGCCAGAAACAGTAAGACTGCAGGTATCCCATCAGCAAATGTCTGTATGAATTGTCATACTTATATTTCAAGCGGTACAAATACTGGTGAAACTGAAATTGCTAAAATTTATGATGCTATTGGTTTTGATGTTAATACAAGATCATACATTGAAGGGTATGAGCAAAAACCTATCAAATGGGTAAGAATTCATAATCTTCCTGATTTATCTTACTTTAATCACTCGCAACATGTTACTGTTGGTAAATTAGAGTGTCAAGAATGTCATGGTGCTGTAGAGGAGATGGATGTTGTTTGGCAAGAGAATGATTTAACTATGGGGTGGTGTATTGATTGCCATAGAGAAACAGAAGTAAAAATGGAAGGAAACGACTACTATACTAGCATGCACGAAAAGATGAAAGAGAAATATGCTGGTGAAAAAATCACTGTAGATAAGATTGGAGGTTTGGAGTGTGGTAAGTGCCATTATTAATTAAGTATTTAGTTTTATAATATGACAAAAGCAAAAAAATATTGGAAAGGTTTAGCAGAGCT
>CAJWUS010000110.1 GCA_913047525.1 uncultured Flavobacteriales bacterium
ATAAACAAAACTATTTTGCTCGTTACGGAATTTTACTAGATATGGTTGGGGCAAAGAATGCTACTTTTAGGCATGAGGAGATTTCTTTTTATTATGGCTCAAATATTTTGCAAAAAGTATGGCGTAAAGCACACAAATTAGGCTTTGGGAATTATTTTGTATTTGAAAATGCCAAACAAATTGTTGATGATCATTTGTATGTAAATCAAATTACCGGAATCCCTACTATTGATATTATTGAGTATGACCCTTCTACTGAAAGCAATTTTAATAAACATTGGCACACCCATAAAGATGATATGGATAATATTGATAGAGAAACATTGAATGCAGTTGGGCAAACTTTAATGGAAGTTATTTATTCTGAATAAGGTTCGAATCTTGCTACCCCGACTTTTTTTCTTCATATTTCCCATAATTTTCTGTAAGTTTGCTCTTATGAAAAAACTATTATTCATATTACTTTGCTTACCAATTATTGGATGGACTCATGGCGTTTCAAAATCAATAATTGATGCTATGGCTGATGCCTCATTAATGGATTTTATTTATTTTGGTGCAGAGCACATGCTTACAGGATATGATCATATTTTATTTTTAATTGGAGTTGTGTTTTTTCTTAGTAACTATTCTGATATTTTTAAATTTATAACTGCCTTTACAATTGCGCATTGTATCACGCTTGTTTTTGCCACTTTTTATGGTATTACAGTAAATACGTATTTAATTGATGCTGTAATTGCATTCAGTGTTGTCTATAAAGGATTTGAAAATCTGGATGGTTTTAAAAAGTATTTTTCTGTTAATCCTCCAAATTTAATTTTAATGGTTTTTATATTTGGATTAATTCATGGCTTTGGCTTATCAACAAAACTACAAGAAGTAGCAGTTGCTTCAGGTATTAATTTGTCTTTATCTCAAATATTGTCTTTTAATGTAGGGGTGGAATTTGGGCAAATAGCCGTATTAATAATCGTTTTCCCACTACTTTCATTGCTTAGAGGAAAGTCTTTTGATATAATATCCAAAATATCAAATGGGATATTAGTTGTAGCAGGTATTGTTTTATTAGCTTATCAAGTTAATGGCTATTTTATTGACCATGGTCATCATCAACATCAATTAGCCCCACAGGAATTAAAAAATGAACCACTCATTAAATCAGACAATAGTAAGCATGAACATTCCCATGGTGATGGTCATTCTCATAGTCATTAAAATGATATGGATAATATCGATAAAAACACCTTAAATGCAGCAGTACCTTTCACCCTTTTAATGGTTGTATTTAGTAGTGGTTTTAGTGGTATGGGTAAGTAAAAAATAGATCCTATTTTAATCCTGTTTCCCCAACTCAACCGGTAAATTTTCAAATCCCATATTGTAAAGCGTAAACCCAAACACATCAGCAATTTCTTCAATTCTTTTGCTAATTGGGGTTCCAACTCCATGTCCTGCATTGGTTTCTATTCTAATTAAAGTTGGATTTTTGCCACTTTGTTTATCTTGTAAATGAGCAGAAAATTTGAAACTATGCGCAGGAACAACCCTGTCATCATGATCGCCAGTAAAGACCATGGTTGCAGGATATGCTACATTTTCTTTTACATTGTGTACTGGAGAATAATTCTTCAGATATTCAAACATTTCTTTACTCTCTTCTGAAGTCCCATAATCATAAGACCAACCTGCCCCAGCTGTAAATATATGGTAACGGAGCATATCAAAAACGCCAACTGTAGGAAGTGCCACCTTCATTAAATCTGGTCTTTGTGTCATGCAAGCCCCCACTAAAAGCCCACCGTTTGACCTTCCACTTATTGCTAAAAAATCGGAGCTTGTGTATTTCTTTTCAATCAAAAATTCTGCTGCCGCAATAAAGTCATCAAAAACATTTTGCTTTTGCATTTTAGTCCCAGCATCATGCCACTTTTTTCCGTATTCGCCACCACCCCTTATATTTGCTACTGCATAAATTCCGCCTTGCTCCAACCAAATCGCATTCTTCACACTAAAGGATGGTTTTATACTGATGTTAAACCCTCCATATCCGTACAATATCGTTGGGGTTTTTCCATTTAATACTAAGTCATTTTTATAAGTTATAGTCATCGGAATTTCTGTGCTATCTTTTGATGGATAAAAAATCTGCTCAGAAGTATATAATTCCGCATTAAAATCAATCTCTGGTGCCCAATACAATTCTGATGTTCCTTCCTCAACATTGTATTTGAAAGAAGAACGGGGAGTAGTATAATTACTAAAGTTGTAGTAGATTTCTTTTTGTTCTTCCTTACCACCAAAACCACTTACATTTCCTTCATTTTCAAATACTACATTTCTGATTAATTTTCCTGTATAATCATATTGTATTATTTTTGAGTTTGCATCAATAAAATATTTTGCAAAGAAATATCCACCACCTTTTGAAACGTTCAAAACATCCTCCGTTTCCTTAATAAATTCCTCCCAATTATTTGTTTGAGGAGCACTAGCATCTACCGTAATTACTTTCTTATTTGGGGCATCTAAATTAGTTATGATGTATAATTTACTCCCTATATTATGAGCAATATAACTGTTGCTTGTAAAATCATCAGTAATTTGAATGAGCTCCGAATTTTCTTTATTTCGATTTTTTATAAACAGATTATTCCCTGAGGTTTCCTTTGATACACTAATAATAAGGTAATTCTTATCCTTTGTAATATAGCCACTTACATACCTGAATTTTTCATCTTTACCATCTCCAAAAATAACTTTATCGGCTTGCTGAGGAGTGCCTAATTTGTGATAGTACAATTTATGATTATCCGTTTTCTCGGATAAAACTGAGGTTTTGGGTTTGTCGTAAGAAGAATAATAAAAGCCATCATTCCCATTCCAACTTATTCCAGAAAACTTCACATCTACCAAGGTATCTTCAATTATTTTTTTTGTTTCGGTTTCAATTACCATTACTTTTCTCCAATCTGAACCACCTTCTGAGATAGAGTACGCTAATAAACTTCCATCTTTTGTAAAGCTCATTCCTCCTAATGAAACTGTTCCATCCTCCGAGAAAATATTTGGATTGATAAAAACTTCTTCATTATCGTCCCCCTTTTTTCTGTACAAAACAGATTGATTTTGTAGTCCATCATTTTTATAGAAATAGGTATAATTCCCCTCCTTAAATGGCGTCCCTATTTTTTCATAATTCCATAATTTTTCAAGTCTATTTCTGAGAGCTTCTCGGTAAGGAATCTCATCTAAATAAGAAAAAGTAAGTTGGTTCTGACTTTCAATCCACTGCTTTACCTTTTTATCTTTATCATCTTCTAGCCAACGATAAGGGTCTTCTATTTGAGTTTCAAAATAAGTGTCTATTACTACTATTTTATCTGTTATAGGATAGTCTATCTGCTGATGAGAATTGCAAGACATTAGCAACAATAAGGTTGCTGAAAAAAGAATTATTCTATGCATATATATATTTTAATTGATGTCGAAAATATCAATTTAATTCTTATACCTGTAATTTGAATACGAAAAAATTACCTCCTATTTGTTTCTGGAATTAGATTTTCCAGCATTCCGCTTTTTATTTCTATTAGCAAAAAATTCTTGTCTCCTTCTCTGTTTTTCCTTCTCAAATTCTTTCTTCTGCTGTGCATTCATAGGTTTGTCCGTTTGAGGAAAAGGATGGTTTTTAACTGCTTCAATTTTTTGCTTTATTAACTTTTCAATATCTTTAGCATATGCGTTTTCTTCTGGCTCACAAATAGAAATAGAAACTCCCGTCTCTCCTGCTCTACCACATCTTCCTATTCTGTGTACATACGTTTCTGACTCATTAGGGATATCATAATTCAGTACATAACTCAGCTTATCAATATCAATGCCTCTAGCAGCAATATCAGTAGCTACTAAAACTCGTATTTTGGAATCTTTAAAGG
>CAJWUS010000111.1 GCA_913047525.1 uncultured Flavobacteriales bacterium
CAAAATTACTTTTGAACTCTGCAAACATATTAGTACCCTTCCATCCCTTTTTACTATCAGATATAAGCAAACCATAATCCCTCGATTGCCGATCAAGTATTATTGGGCCAAAGGTCCCAATTCCTATACCATTCAATTTGTAATTGCTAAAAAAATCAAAAATATTCTTTAATGTCTTTCTTGGAGTTTCAGTTGGGATCTCTATGCGTTTTATTATATTTGTAGGGTTTTCTGCAACTGCCAAAATACATTTGGTTCCTCCTAACTCAGCACCACCAAACAAATCAGTCATAGCCTAATCCTTTTCTTTTTAGGACCGCCCTTTTTGTAACGACTGTAAGTCTTTTTGGCTTTCGTATCTCCCTTGGTTACCCTTTTTTTAGGAGGACGAGTCTCTTTCTCTGCCATAATATACCAAGATAGATGTAGTATAAATGGTGCGGGGGGAGGGATTTGAACCCACGTACCACTAAGGACTGGGACCTAAACCCAGCGCAATTGGCCTGGCTATGCGACCCCCGCATAAAAACCTCTTAACCATGCATTTAATAATAGGATGGGTATATACTCTGCATGCTCGATAAGATAAAGAAAAAAGCGGAAGAAGGAAAAGCAAAATTAGAAGAAAAAATTGAAGAAGTTAAAGAAACTGATTTTAGCTCAATAAAAGAAAAGGCAAAAGAGGCTCAAAATTCTATCGCATGGTCGGGTAAAGCAGCTGCTAAAGCAGCAGCAAATATAGGCAGTAGAGCGATAACAGCTGGTGGGGCAACTGTATCAACAGGAGTTAAAGTTGCAAAAGTCGCAACATCAACAGGAGGAAAAATAATATCAACCGGAGTAAAAACCTCCAAGTCTGTAATTGATTCTGTTGTTATAAAGATTGCAACAAAGGCAGTAGTGAAATCACTTAAAAAAGCTGCAGAAAAAGGATCCGAAAACATAACCGATGATGCCAAATATACAAAAATAATTGAAAAAACTTGGGAAGTTTTACCACTTCCTGTAAGATTAGTTGGGAAAGACACCTTAAACTATAAAGATGTTATGTTTAATATACGTAATACAGTCTTTGATTCCTCAACAAATGATTTAGAAATAGACAAAAAAGATGAGAATTTTATCACAAAATCAATAAAAGACATGTTCAGATAGGCTCAATCAATGGCTGTCATAGAAGCAAGAGAAATAACTAAACAATATGATGATGTTGCAGCGCTAAAAAACGTTGATTTAGTTATCCATGAAGGCGAATTTTTCGGTTTACTAGGGCCAAATGGTGCTGGAAAAACAACACTTTTAAAAATTCTAACTGGCCAAATAAGAATGACGTCTGGAGAGGCACAAATATTAGGAATGAATATTGAAGATAATGTAATAGATGTAAAGAAAAAAATAGCCATTGTACCTGAACAAGAATCGCCACCTAGTTTTCTAACACCGAGAGAAGTTCTAGAAATGGTTGCATCGATAAGGCAAATTAAGAATCCTGATACTGAAAAATGGATAAATTTCTTTGAACTGGAAGCAATGGAAGGACGAGTATGTCGGAACTTATCTAGAGGACAAAAACAAAAAGTAATGCTTGCAGCCGCTTTTATTTCCAACGCAAAACTTATGTTCTTGGATGAACCATTCATAAATTTAGATCCAATTGTCCAAACAAAAGTAAGGGATTGGTTAGTTCAGTATGTAGACAAAGGAGGGACTGTTTTTCTTAATACACATCTGTTAGAAAATGCCCAAAGACTTTGTGACCGTGCAGCTATAATACATAATGGTAAAATACAATCAATGATAAAAGTAAAGGAATTGAATAATCAGAATATGAACCTAGAAGAATTATTTCATGAAATAATACTATGAATAGACTAATATTATGGAGAATGCTCCAAGAAGAAATAAGACTTAACACAAGCTTTGCAAGTGGAAAAGGATTCTATTCCTTCCCAATACTAGTCTCAATAAGCGGTTTTCTAGCAATTGCTTTCACAGATGAGATGATTTCTGATATGGGGTACTTAGAATATTTAGAAGTGATGCATTTTGGAATTTTATTTTATGGAGTTTTTGCAGGATCATTAGCATTCTTTGGAAATGAATTCTTAGAAAAAATTTTCGGATATTTAGGATTGATTATCGGTCTACCAACAACACAACCAATAACGCAAAGAAAGATTACATTGCTATATTTTGTAAAAGAATTTATCTTCTATTCCTTTTTCACACTTATTCCTGCATTCATAGGAGGACTGATAGGATCCTATTTTTATGGAATAAATCTAATCAGCCTGATAGAATTTAGTATTTCTTTATCTTTTTCTTTTTTGACAGGGCTAGCCTTTGCATATCTAATATCAAGCCTTTACAGACATTCTTGGAAATTTAGTGTTGTTGGTGGACTTGTAACACTAATTATCTATTCATTATCAGTTAGAAATACTGCAATTACACCGTCATTAGAATGGTATATACATAAAGATCCTATTTTTATATTTATATCCTTAATTAATCCCTTAATAATTTCTTTCTGTGCAACAATTTTAGTGACAGATTATCACGAAGAAGTGACCATAAGGACTATAGGGTATCAAGACAGATTAAAAGAATACATTGGAAAGTTTAGCTGGGCCAAACAAATTTCAAACCCAACTATAATCTCAAAAGAAAGAATTGATTTGCAAAGAAGTAAAACCGGAACAAAAATGTTTTTTTCTTTTGCATTCCCTTTAGGCATTCTAACCTTTATGAATTGGTTTATAGATAAAGGATTACCAATTCAAATTGATTTCAATACAATTTTCTATGGAGTCATGGTTGGGTTTTTTGGGACTATGATCTACTCTTGGTTAAACACGATAGATAGCCCTACTTTTTATTCAACATTACCAGTTACTGTTTCAGATGTGGTCAGAGCCCGGCTAGTTCTGTTTTTTACTATAACTTGGTGGATTCCGCTATTATTTTTGTCATTAATATCATATATGAGCTCAGAAATAAATTTGCTCCCTATAGGTATTATAGTAATGATTACTGTTGGAATGTACATTGTAAATTATACTGCATGGTCTACTGGTCTTAGAACAAATTCAGCTCTTTTTGATGCAATAGTCTTCCTCAAATTTTTTATAATATCTGTACCTCCCATGATTGCTATGACTATCCTAAGCCTAGCGATTAGTTACAGTGTTTCAATTGTGCTGATAGCATTATCCTGCATCTGTGGTATTTTAGCACTATTCAGCATATTCTTCTACAACAGAATAGAGGTAAAATGGCAAAATGAAACATTCGATTAGAGATATATAGAACTGTGGAATGGAAAAACTAAATGGCCAAGAACAAAAATAAGAAGCCGGAAAAACCCAAACCAAAGAAAACAAACAAAAGAAGATTTCGAGTAAACAAGAAGTTAGAGGGTAGTGTAGGGACTATATTCATAGGGTCTGAAGATCCATTCCTCTATTTCCCTGACATGATGTCATACTTAGACCGTGATGAAATCAAAGAAGTTAAATTAAAAGCAAGGGGAAAATCAATCTCTAATGCTGTAAACGTCTCCGAACAATTTAAAAATAGATTTAAGAAAGAAATTGAAACGGTCATTAAAAACGTAGAAATAGGAACTGAAAACGTACCAAAAAAAGATAAACAAGGAACTTTTAGGATGTCATTTATTGAAATAACCTTGATTTCAGATAAAAATAAAGAAAAAACGGACTAAGAATCAACTTCACTTCTATTTATCATTTTTCGACGTACACCTGATGGAACAACTTGTAATTCACCTTCAAAATTCTGATTATAAGACACATTATTGATTTTTGATAAAGCAATTGCTAATGCTGATACCTCGGAATGAGGCTGACTACCAATAGCTATATTGAAATCTGAATGTTCAAAAACCCAAGGAGGTACTTTTT
>CAJWUS010000112.1 GCA_913047525.1 uncultured Flavobacteriales bacterium
TGGTGGTAATCAAGATGTATGGAGTGCTACCAGGTATAATGCAAATTGGATAGATTTAAACAGAAATTATCCTGATCCTCAAGATGGCCCTCATCCTGATGGAAATCCTTATCAAGAAGAAACTAATATCTTTTTAGGACTTGCAGATACTGTTAATTTTACCATTTCAGCAAATATGCATGGAGGAACAGAGCTAGTTAATTACCCATGGGATACTTGGAGTACACTTGCTGCTGATAATAATTGGTGGGAATATGTTTCAATGGAATATGCGGATTCTTGTCAAACAAATAGTTCTTCAGGATATTTTAACTCTCAAAATAATGGTATTACTAATGGATATGATTGGTATGAGGTTGATGGTGGAAGACAAGACTATATGAATTATTTCAGATATTGCCGTGAGTTTACATTAGAGCTTTCTGATGATAAAACACCAAACCCAAACGATTTACCAACACTTTGGGATGCTAATTATCCTTCACTTTTAAATTATATGGAACAATCCCTTTTTGGGATTAGAGGGATTGTAACAGATAGTATAACGGGCAATCCACTAAAAGCAAAAATTGAAATATCAGGACATGATATAGATAGTTCACATGTATATTCTAATCTGCCAATTGGAAATTATCACAGACATATTTATCAAGGGAATTACGATATCACTTTTAGTAAAAGTGGCTATCATCCCAAAACAATTAATGCTTCCATTTTGAATAATGATATTCTTGTTGAGGATGTACAATTAGTACCAATTGGTTTTGCAGGAATAGAAGAAATCAAATCTTCTGAGAATAAAAGACAAACCTATGATATTTTGGGAAGACCTACTGATAAAAAGGAGATAAGGATATCAAAAGAAGGTAAAACATTCATTATAGAATAATGTATGATATAGCAATCCTTACTGATAAGAGATATGTAAATCCAGAAAAAACCGATTGGTATATTGATCAGGTCCTGTTAGAAGATAGGCTATTACAAACTGCATTAGAAAACAAAGGAATAAAAGTTACAAAGAAAGATTGGGCAGATAAAGAATTTGATTGGGCTACTACTAAATATGCTATCTTTAGAACTACATGGGATTATTTTAATCGTTTTGAGGAATTCTTTAATTGGCTAGAAGAAACTAAACACAAAACTATTTTTATCAACTCTACAGAAATAATCAATTGGAATATTGATAAGCATTATCTGCAAGATTTATCGAAAAATGGTATAACTATAGCTCCTACTCTATTTATTGAACAAGGAGATAATACCACCCTTACTGATTTATTTATAAAAACAAAATGGACTGAAGCAGTTATAAAACCTGCAATCTCCGGTGCTGCAAGACATACTTATAGGGTTTCTCCATCTAATTACAGAGATTATGAACACATATTCAAAGAACTGATTGATAAAGAATGTATGTTGTTTCAAGAGTTCCTTAATAGCATCACAGAAAAAGGAGAAATATCTTTAATTATGATTGATCGAAAATTTACTCATGCAGTAAAAAAGATGGTAAAAAAAGGAGATTTCAGAGTGCAAGATGACCATGGAGGAAAAGTGGAAAGATATTGCCCTTCACAAACTGAAATCTTATTTGCAGAACAATGTATTGAGAATAGTCCTTTCTCACCAATTTATGCCAGAGTTGATATTGTTTACGATAATAAGAATAAGATCTCACTAAGTGAACTGGAACTTATTGAGCCTGAACTTTGGTTCAGAAACAATCCTGAGAGTGCTAAACTTTTAGCTGAAAAGATTGAAAAACTACTTTACTGATACAAGAGAAATATCAAACTCAATCTCATCCAAGATTAATTTGTCACCTAAATCTTTAACATAATTTCCTGAATGATACTTGATATCCCATAGTGTTCTGTCAATCTGAATCTTTGCAGTAGCAGAAAATTGATTCCTATTTATATTTATATCTGCAACAAACTCGATAGTATTTGTAATTTCTTTGATAGTTAATTCAGCGACAACAGTATAAGAGGATTCCAAATCACCCTCTGAAACAGGATCCTTAATTACTTCTCTAATCTTGAGAATTGAGCTTGGAAATTTCTCTACATAGAAGAAATCATCTGATTTTAGATGTCCTTCAATTCTTGCTTTCATTCTTCCTTCCATATCAGTGTTACTTATGGAATTCATGTTAATATTAATTTGACCTCCAACCAAAGTGCCATGATCAATCATCAAGAACCCTTCTTGAACTTGAACAAATCCTTCATGTCCTTCCGTAACTTTTGATCCTTTCCACTTTATAGTTGATTTATGTATATCAACTTTAACATAATCGATATGTGGCTTTGTAGCAATTGCAAAAAGTGTAAAAATACTTAGTGTAATTAAGAGCATTATTTTCTTCATTTCTTTTCGTTTTTTAGTTTAAACAAAAATACATAATTTTACGGAAAATAAATCATAATGATAGAAATAAAAAGATTCACTTTTGATAATTCAGAATTGATGAAAATAGCACATCAAATAAGACATGTTGTTTTTGTAATTGGGCAGAATTGTCCTGAAGAGATTGAATGGGAATATGAGGAAGAATCTACTCATTTTTTAGTTTTAGATAATGGAAGGTCGGTAGCTACCGCAAGGCACAGAAAAACTAAAAATGGTTTTAAATTGGAACGCTTTGCTGTTGTGGAATCTGAAAGAAAGAAAGGTTATGGAAAAATAGTTCTTAAAGCAATCTTAGAGGATTTATCAGATTTTAATGGCAAAATTTATATGCATGCTCAGAAACAAGTATTACCTTTTTATGAGAAATCAGGATTTAAAAAAGAAGGGAAAGAATTTGAAGAAGCTGGAATTATGCACTTCAAGATGTACTTAAAAAAATAATTAGTGTGGCATTAAAGAAGAAGCCACTTCTGTAGTCCATTCATACTTATCTTCTAATCTACCATGTTGCAAATCAATCAATGCCTTTTTTAGCTTCTTTGCATAACTATCCTCTTGTTTTGGCAACTGCATTTTATTACTATCTAATGTTATGGAGCCAATAAAAATAACGGAAACAGCTGTTCCTGTTCCGAATGCTTCTTTTAATCTTCCATTTTGGTTTGCTTCTTCTAATTCTTGAACACTGATTGCTCTTTCCTGAACTTCAATACCCATATCTTTGGCCAATTGCACTACACTATCTCTTGTTATTCCACCCAAAATAGTGTCTGAGAGCTTTGGTGTAATGAGTGTATCATCAATTCTAATCCAGACATTCATAGTGCCTGCCTCTTCCAAGTACTCATGATTTTCTGCATCTGTCCAAATAATTTGACTAAATCCCTTTTCTCTAGCTAGTTTGGTAGGATAAAATGAAGCAGCATAATTTCCAGCTGCTTTCACTGCTCCCGTTCCTCCTTTTACTGCTCTTGTGTATTCTTGTTCAATCTTTACATTCATCTCTCCATCATAATAAGTAGTAGTTGGCGAACAAATAATCATAAAAGTATACTCATTAGAGATCGTGGCTTTTATACACTGACCAGAAGCAAAAATAAAGGGGCGAATGTAAAGAGAAAAATTATCCTCTTCTTTCACCCAATCGGAGTCCAATTTTAGAATCTGATGCAAACCCTCCATAAAAATATCTTTAGGAACTTCTGGGATACAAAGTCGCTTGGCTGATTTGTTTAATCGATTAAAGTTATCTTCTTCACGAAATAAAAGGAGTCTACCTTGGTCTGTTTTAAATGCTTTCATACCTTCAAAAACCGATTGCCCATAATGAAAAACTTGTGCTCCTGGCATTATTGATAAGGAATTATATGGCATGATCTCAGGCTCTCCCCATTCTCCATCTTTGTGTTTGCAAATAAGCATATGATCAGAGAAAGCTGCTCCAAATTTAAGATTATTAAAATCTATTTCTTGAATATTGGATTGACCTTTTTGAGTAAT
>CAJWUS010000113.1 GCA_913047525.1 uncultured Flavobacteriales bacterium
ATGCTGGCTCAAACACAAGTTCAACATTTGCTTTTGTTACTCCTTCTACTTCAGAAGCTCTTGCTGCAACTTCTTTTGGAAGTGAGCCGGCGACCGGACAAAAGGGGGAGGTCAATGTCATTTTAATCTCTACAGAACCATCATTTTCAATATCTATATTGTAGATTAATCCTAATTCATAGATGTTGACAGGAATCTCAGGATCAAAAACTTTCTTTATAGCTTCAATTATTTCATTCTTCAATTTGTTGCTCATTCAGTTGTAGTCTCCTCTTTTCCTTCTAATGCAGCCATTAAGGCGTGCCATGAAAGGGTTGCGCATTTCACTCTTGCGGGATATTTCTTTACACCTTCAAATATGGCTAATTTCCCTAATTCGGTTTCAGCTTCTTTACCCGTAACCAAACCATGAAAATTTTCAAACAAGCTTTCAACTTCATCTCTATTTTTTCCTTTAATTGTTTCAGTTAGGATACTGGCTGAGGCGGTAGATATGGCACATCCCGAACCTGTAAATTTAGCTTCTTTAACTTTTTCATTTTCTAATACAATTTGAATAGAAATTCGGTCACCGCATAATGGATTGTGCCCCTTTGCTTCATGAGTATATAGTTCTAATTCCTCATTGTTTCTAGGATTCTTATTATGATCTAGGATAACTTCTAGATATAGATCATTCCAGTCATTCATTTGAAAACCTCTATTACCTTCTTGATGGAAATGATTAATTTGTCAACATCTTCTTTGGTATTGTACATTGAAAACGAGGCTCTTGCAGTTGCTGGAATAGAGTAAAAATCCATAATAGGTTGAGTACAGTGGTTACCAGCTCTTATTGCTACACCTTGAGAATCCATAATAGTTCCGATGTCATGTGGATGTATTTCATTTATTACAAATGAGAGTACACTAGCCTTATTTTTTGCATTTCCTATTATTTTCACACCTTCAATTTCATTTATTTTTTCTGTAGCATATTCCAAAAGCTTAGCTTCATGTTCAGCAATATTCTCTATTCCAATATCATTAATGTAATCAATTGCAATTCCTAATCCAATTGCCCCAGAGATATTAGGAGTTCCAGCTTCAAATTTGTTAGGTACGTCATTATAGATTGTTTTTTCAAAAGTTACAGATTTAATCATATCACCTCCACCTTGATAGGGTACCATGTCATCTAGCAAAATTTTCTTTCCGTACAAAACACCTATTCCTGTAGGTGCATACATTTTATGACCGGAGAAACAATAGAAATCAGCATCCATTTCTTTCATATCTATAGGAATATGCTGAATTGCTTGAGCTCCATCTACTAGAATTTTAATATTGTTTTTATGTGCAATTTCTATAATTTTGTTAATAGGATTTATAGTACCTAAAGAATTTGAAACATGATTTATGGATATAAATTTGGTTTTTCCATTTATAATATTCTCTAGTTTATTAACTAATAATTCACCATCAATATTCATTGGTAATATTTTTAATTTGGCTCCTTTTTCTTCACATATCATTTGCCAAGGTACAATGTTTGCGTGATGTTCCATTTGAGAAATGATTATCTGGTCGTTTTCATTTAATAATGGTTTAACATAACTATTTGCAACTAAATTTATTCCTTCAGTAGCACCTCTAACAAAAATAATTTCTTTTTGAGTCTCAGCATTTATGAATTCCGCTATTTTTCTTCGAGAATCTTCATAACTTTCCGTTGCTTTTTGACTTAGAGTATGAACTCCTCTATGGATATTTGAGTTAATATTTTTGTAATAATTTTCTAAAGAACTAATTACAGCTCTTGGCTTCTGAGTTGTTGCAGCATTGTCTAAGTAAACTAGATCATGACCATTTATTTTTTGCTTTAATGTAGGAAAATCGGCTTTAATCTCTTTGTTTATCATCCCTCACCTTTTGGCAATCTTTCTAGAACGGCTTTCATTATTTCAGCTCTAATACTTTCATTACTTATTTTTTCAATTATTTCACCGACATATGCCCTCATAAGCAATTTTCTTGCATCTTTTTTGTTTATGCCTCTTGTTCTAAGATAAAACATGGCCTTATCATCTAATTGACCGACAGTGGCCCCATGAGTACATTTTACATCATCTGCGTATATTTCTAGTTCTGGTTTTGTATGGATTATAGCATCATCGCTCAACAATAGGTTTTGATTATTTTGTATTGCATCGGTTTTCTGTGCATCTGGATGGACATGTATTCTTCCATTGAATATTCCTCTTGAATTTCCATCAAGTATGCCTTTGTAGTGTTCATTGCTGGTACAATTACTTTTTTTGTGCTCAATTGTAGTATGGTGATCTATGTGGTTGTCCCCATCAACAAGATATATTCCATTCAGATCACAATTTGCTCCTGTTTCTAATAATTCTACATTAAAGTCTCTTCTTGCTAATCGTTTTCCAGCTGAAAAGTTATGTGAAATAAAATTACTATCTTTTCCTTGCTGTACACAAATATTTGCGATATGATACGTATCTTCGGCAAAGTCATCTAAAATGGTATGCTCTAAAATAGCTCCATCTTCAATTATAAAATCCATAACTGAATTTACAAAATTGTGCCCTTTTCCTATGGTTCGAACTTCTTCAAAGATACTAGAATTACTATTTTTTCCAGCTATAATTGCAAATTTAGGATAGACAGCTTGTTGTCTTCCTTCATTAGTTATAAGATTTAAGATTTTTATTTCGTTTTTTGTATTTGGTTCTAAAATAATATAACAACCATTTATTGCAAATGCATTATTCAAATTCATAAATGGATTTTCTTTATGTCCAAGAATATTTTCATTTAGATATCCTTCAAGTAATCCATCAGTAATTGTACCCGTTTTCCAATTATTTTCAGATTTCACAATTTTACCATTTACTAAAACTACATCATAATCATCTTCATCAGTACTTCCCGTGTCATTAAATTCTAAGTCTAAGTTTAGAATTATAGAGGGATCAGAATACTTCCAGAATTCATCTTTATTTGTGGGAATTCCTACTTTGCTGAATTCTTCAAATGCCTTGATTCTTAGATTTTTAATCTTGCCATCTGGTAGGGTTAAAGTATTTTCAAAAGCGTCTGTAAATGCATTTTTTGCTTTCATTATGCTTTTGCTTCCTCAATAATTTTGTCATATCCTTTTTCTTCTAATTCAAGAGCAAGATTTTTGTCTCCTGAACTAATAATCTTACCATCAACTAAAACGTGTACAAAGTCTGGAACAATGTAATTCAGCAATCGTTGATAATGTGTCACAATAATAATTGCATTTTCCTTGTTTCGCATGGTGTTTACACCTCCGGCTACAACTCTCAGTGCATCAATATCCAAACCTGAATCGGTTTCATCCAACAAAGCTAATTTAGGTTCGAGAACTGCCATTTGGAATATTTCATTTCTTTTCTTTTCACCACCAGAAAACCCCTCATTTACAGGTCTTTTCAATAAAGAATCTTTTAGATTCAGAAGCTTAATCTTATCTCCAATTAAATCCATAAATTCCATTGCATCTATTTCTTTTTCTCCACGATATTTTCTTTGCGCATTTAAGGCAGATTTTAGAAAATAAGTGTTGTTAACACCAGGTAGTTCAACAGGATATTGGAATGCTAGAAAGACACCTTCGCAGGCACGTTCATCAACATCCATTTCAAGAAGATCTTTTTTCAGATATTCAACTTTTCCTTGAGTGACTTCATAATCTTCATGTCCGGCTAGTACTTGCGCTAGTGTTGATTTTCCAGAACCATTTGGTCCCATAATAGCATGAGTTTCCCCTGCTTTTACTTCTAGATTTATTCCTTTTAGGATTTGGTTCCCATCTACTTCCACATGCAAATTTGTTATTTTTATCATTTAACCTACACTTCCTTCTAATGAAACCTCAAGCAATCTTTGA
>CAJWUS010000114.1 GCA_913047525.1 uncultured Flavobacteriales bacterium
ATTTCAAACTTCAGTCCCTTCATATATTAATGAATCTAATCAAGATATATTTAATATTTATCCAATACCCGCAACTTACAACCTAAACATTGAAGCTAATTCTACTGATTTAGCAACCTACAAAATGCATGATATAAATGGAAATTTGATATTGGAAAATACTTTTACTAAAAACACAGAAGTAGATCTAAATAATATAGCAAAGGGCTCTTATTTTCTAAACATCTCAACTGGAAAAGAAAGTATTACAAAGAAAATAATTGTAGAATAAATCTTATAATTCAAAAAAGAGAAGCCTCAAATGAGGCTTTTTTTTAAAAATCTAAATAAGAATTATGCAAATTGGTTTTAATCCCAACAAGAAGATACAAATGATTTACATCTTGCAAATCAGAAGAAATTTGCCTTGATATTAATTGTCCATATAAATAAATACTACTCTCTTTAATCTGCCTACTAATAGTTACCGTAACATAATCTTGTGTGGTTTTCACTCCTTGCCCATTAAAGTTACCATATGAATACTGGTTTTCATCTCTTTCTGCTTCAAAATCTGAAAGAAAAATATTCTTT
Organism: uncultured Flavobacteriales bacterium; assembly: GCA_913047525.1. Next base: position 574 of record CAJWUS010000114.1, read on the forward strand.
CCAAAATGCGTTTCCGTACTATCCTCACCATAAATAGCATGATTCCATTTTACTTCCAGATTCCATTTTTTATGATCATAACTTAAAATTCCAATCATTTCCTTAAAATTTGCTCCAAGTGGATGCGCCAATGCTTGATTGAGGTGCGTATAATTTTGCATTGGTATTTTATGGGCGTAAGTGTATGGCTGTACCTGGTTGTATTCTGCTAATGCAAACACATTTTTTGCATTAAATGGCTCATTGGCTTTTACACCCAATTGATAAGCAAATTTGTTTTGAAAAAATCCTCCTGAATAGTTCTCGTCTCTGTCTTTTTGACGAGATATATTCAAATCATCCAAAAGAACTTGACCATACAGCTTATATTGTTTGAGTGAGAAGTTCAGATTAGTTCCAATCAAAGCATTACCTTTATTTGAGCCCATTGAGAACTCAACAGGACGGTAAAAAATGATTGGATTTAAATAAGCTAATTCATATCCCCTATTATAATCGCCAACTTTTGCTTGCCAAATAACACTTTCAAAAATTCCTACCGACAAATTATTCAAAATTTGCAAATCCAAATAATGGAAAGTAGCATGTTTCTTCCTTTTGTTGGTGAAATCCCAAATATCGGAAAAAGTAGTGTAAAGATTAGTGTATTTTACTTTCCAAAAGCTAGTTACTAACCTAAAAAAAGGATAATTACTACTATTATCTGATAGTAAAAGGGAGCGATAACCACTTCCTATAAAGTGTTTACTTTGCCCTAATTCTACATCAAAATGCTCAGAAATATTGTAAGCAATGCGATAATTAAAATCATCAAATAAGTATTTATCTCCTTTTTTCTCTACTTCTCCTTTTCCAGGAAAAACATAAAACCCCTCTAAATAATTATTACCAAATGTAGTCTGCCTCCCTTTAAATTTTTCATAGTCAAGCGAAAAGCTTAATTTGCTTTGACTTTTATAATTAAGAATTAAGCCATAAGAAAAGTTGTCAAAATCTTGCTTTCCAAAAGCAGATGTGTAATTTATAATGGGAGAGGTGTTAAATCCTAAGAAATTATTCTGCACCTCTCCTTGTGATAATATAGGTAAGAATGATGAGTTATTTGCTTTTATTCTAGATCCATAATAAAGAGAAGAAAAAGTATTTTGTGAAAGCAAATTAGTAGAGAAAAAAAGAATCAGAAATATACTAATATGCCTTTTCATCTCCCTTAATTACATTCCAGACTGTTAGCGCTACAAGATTAATATCCAAAGCCAAGGACCAATTTTCAATATACCAAACATCTGCCCTTACTCTTCCTTCCATATCTTTTAATTCTTTGGTTTCTCCTCTATAACCCTTTACTTGTGCCGCACCAGTAATTCCTGGCTTTACTAGCTGACGTACCATATATTTTCCAATAAGTGCTGAATATTCTTCAGTATGTTTTAGCATATGTGGCCTTGGTCCCACCACCGACATATCTCCCATGAGGACATTTATAAATTGTGGCATTTCATCCAAAGATGACTTACGCAAAAAAGAACCAATCTTGGTAATTCTTGCATCTCCTTTTGTTGCTTGCAAATCATTAGCATCCTCATTTTGAGCCATAGACCTAAACTTAAAACACATAAACTCTTCATTGTTTAAGCCGGAACGAACTTGCTTGAAAAGTATCGGTCCTTTGGAAGAGATCTTGATTAGAAGCGCTATAAGTGGATAAAGCCAAGAAAGTAAAAGCACAATAACCAAGAAGGAAAAAACTACATCAAATGCTCGTTTTAGCATCTGATTCACAATATCTGTAAGTGGCTCTTGCCGAAAAGTAATTACTGGAACATCCTCAAAAAAATCAATATTTACTCTTTTAAAAGGGAAGCTTCTAAAATCAGGAATAATTTTGAAACGAATCATATTTTTATCAGCAAAAGAAATGAACTCTTTTATTTTAGCGGTATAAGTTAGTGGCAGAGTATAATAAATCTCATCCACATCATTTTTGATTGCAAAATCCTCAATATCCTCAAAATTTCCTTTCTTAACCCCTTCTTTCGCCTCAAAAATAATGTCGTTTTCAGAAAATATCCCTAGAACACGGATTCCAAAAACATCCTTTTTATAAATGTAATTGTAAATTTGTTTTGCCACATTTCCTCCTCCAATCAAGATAACTCTTTTGTAATTAAACCCTGATTTTCTGAAAAAATAAATAAGTCGCAAAGCCAAGATTCTCCAGACCAAGACTGCTCCAAAGGAGAGAGCATAAGTAGCATACAGATGCTCACGAGAAAAGGTAGAAGCTTTTAGAGAGAACAAAATTCCTGATAATGCTACCCCATTTATCAGTGCTGCTTTGAATAAATTAAAAAGCACCCTGTCTAATCTTCTGACACTTTTTATATCGTACAATTTAAGTAAGAAAGCCGTAAGAGTCCAGATGAAATTGAAAATAAGTAAAAGAAATTTATACTTATCAGAGAAAAGGAATGTCTCAAATTTGATATAATAGGTAACAACAAAAGCAATATTGATAAAAAGCAAATCGCCTGCAAAATGTATAGCCCAAAAATATCGTGAATAACCCTTCACCTTAAATTAAATTTTGGTAAAAATAGGGAAATTTATAATCTTCCATCAATATACTTAGTGTCGATAAAAGATTTTGTATCAAAAATCATAGCTGAGTCATTGTGTAATTGTTTGAAGTCAATAGCTTTAAAATCATCATGCGCAACCCCCAATATAATTGTTGAATACTGCTTTTTTGTGTAATCCGTTATTAAATCAATTTGTAATTCATTCTTTACCTCCTTTTTGTTTGCAACAGAATCAAACACATCTACATTTGCTCCAAAAGAAATTAGCTCAGTATATACATCCAAAATTTTGGTATTTCTGATATCAGGACAATTTTCTTTAAAAGTAATACCTAAAATCAAAACATCTGCACCTTTTACATTAATATCTTTTTCAATCATCAGCTTTACCACTTTTGAGACTACAAATTTTCCCATTTTATCATTCACATTTCTACCAGATAAAATTACATCTGGCTTGTAACCCAATTTTTCTGATTTGTAAGTAAGATAATAAGGGTCAACACTGATGCAATGCCCACCAACCAAACCAGGCCAAAAAGGAAGAAAATTCCATTTTGTTTTTGCTGCTTTCAAAACCTCATGGGTATCAATATCCATCTTATCAAAGATAAATGCTAATTCATTCATAAATGAAATATTTAAATCTCGTTGAGCATTTTCAATGGACTTTGAAGCTTCTGCCACTTTTATACTTGGTGCTAAATGCGTCCCCGCTTTTATGATAGATTTGTATAAATT
>CAJWUS010000115.1 GCA_913047525.1 uncultured Flavobacteriales bacterium
GCCCAAATTTCTATTTTCTTTTTTTCTTCATAAGCCAATAATTTTACCAAAGAGTTAGTGACAAAAAGGGATGAAATCCCAATGATAATGGCAAAAATTAAAAGCCAAAATTTCCAAGTTTTTTTTCTGTTATAAATATTCATCTTTTTTATTTTTATCCTTCATCTTTCCATTCCAAAATAATATCTGGAGACTTTTCTTCTTGGGGTTTAGTGCTGTCAGATTTTTGATTTAAGACATCCTCTTTTATTATCGTTTTTATTTCTTCTGCTTGCTTTTTTACTTCCGTTTTTATCTTTTCTTTTATCTTTATTTTATCAAAATAAATATTCGGATTATCTGCTGTCCCATCCATTCTGAGATACAAAGTTGTACGCCCAAGCCCATCATTTTTTACAACTCCAAGCTCATTATCTAAATTTTTATTTTTACTTCTAGCTTTCTTTGAAATCAGCTCTGAAAGCAACAATCTAACTTGGTAATCAATCTCATTATCAAAACTATGCGTGCCTGAAATAAACATGCTAAGTGCAGTTGATTTTATTTCCATGGATGGAATATTGATGTTATTGTGTTCAATTCTGATATTGTTTTCAAGTGTCGAGAATTTTACGTTTTTTAATTCTTCAACGCTAACATAAGAAGATAAACTCAGAAGTGGCGAAAATTCTGCCAATTCTCCTTTATTTATTATTAAGTGTGAGCTCAACCGTAATTTGTTTGGGTCAAATTCAAAGCCAGGATTCCAACTCGATTGCAATTGAATATCGGCTGTGCCCTCCCCTTTTATATGTTTATCCTGAATAAATTCTTGTCCAAAATTTTGAAAAGCAGAAAACAAATTTCTGATATTTATTTTTTCCAAATGAGCTGATGTAAACAATTTAAGATAATTGTAAGGCCTTTCGTGAAATTTTACTTCCCCTGTAATTTCTCCATTTAAAGTATTCATTTTTACATCCTTTGCCTTTAAAGTATAATTGCTGTATTCAATCTTGGCATCAATATTCTCAGCAACAAAATACTGATAACTGAGTTGTTGAATATTTGTTTTTAAATTTACTTCAATCCAATTTGGTAGGGTAGAAGTTGATTTTCCTTCTGACATTTCTTTAAGTGTCATCAGCTCATCAAATTTTACATATACTGATTGCATATTCCCTTCCACTACTATTTTAGGTGCGGAGGCCAAAAGGTAAGGAATAAAATTTGTAATTGTTCCGTCAAATTTAATGTCGCTATCGGATATGATAATCTCACTATTTTCTATAATTATTTTGTTATCCTTTATTTGACAGCTCATTGCAGGAGTACCAAATAGTAATGGAAATTTTTTATACTGAAATTCTACATCTTTTAATTGTAAATCGCTTTGATGAATTGATGAAAGAAAATTGTCTTTCATTTTTTCTGAAAAAGACAAAAGTCCATTGTATTTTGTTTTTGCAATAAGTGTACCTTTCATATTAAAAAATGGCGTGCTATTAAACTGGTGATTTACCTCTGCCAAATCCAGATTAGAATTGATATCTATACTAAGATAATAGTTGTTTAAATTACTCACCATAAAAGAAGCTGCTAGTGTTCCGTTTCCTGTTTTGGCACTGCATTTTTCTGCCTTTATTATAGTGCTTTCAAAATTATTGCTTTTGCCATTATCGATATTACCACTAAGGGAAACTGCTGTAAGTTTAAAAGGATTTTCTTTCAAATTGAAAAGTCCTTTTGTTATAGAAAAATCCATATTAAAATGTGGGCTTTCCGTTTTGCTTATCACACCATTTATGATTCCTCTGCAACTTAAATCCCCAGTAGCTAAAAATGAACTGCACACAGATTTGAACTTTTCTGGCATATGCATAAGCACGCTTTTCAATCTTTGATTATCTGCTGAAATATTCAAATTTACACGCTTTCCTTTTATCTCCCCATCCAATTTAAATTGCACATCTTCAATAAAAATATTAGAATTTTGGATGAAGAATATGCTGTCTGAAATGGCAAAATTTGCATCAATTTTTGTATTTTTTTTCTGGATATAGTCTGTATTGCCTATCAATAAATTTTGCATAAACATATCCCCTTTTACCAAAAAGTTAGATGGGTTTCCCTGCTCAAATTGCACTAACAATATGCCTGTTTTTGCCCCAATAGCAACCTTTTTTTTTAAGTGAGAATAGCTAAGGCTGGACTCTTTAAAATAAATTTGTTCTATACGTACTTTTTCTTGATTCTCCTCTTGGGGTTTGAAAATTTTATAATTTGAGAGGCCGTTTATATCATACTTAATATGTAGTTTGCTGCCAACTAAAACTATTTTATTGATGTGCTGATTTTTAGAAAGCAAATTAAAAATATTGAATTGCAAATACCCATGTTGGGCATACAATAAGGTGTCGTTTATATTTGGCTCTTTTTCCATTATTAGTACATCTGTAAGTTTAACAGAGGCGTAAGGAAAATTTTCAAAAACTGAAAAAATTATCTCTTTTACTTCTATTTCAGTAATCAATTTTTCTTTAATATTTTTTAGCATTAGTTGCTCAATTTTTTCGCCATACAAAAAAGTAAATCCAATGCCAAGCAGTATTACAGAGAACACTCCCAAGAAAATAATACTAATTATTTTTTTAATCCATTTCATTACAAAGGCAAAATATAAATAGGAATAACGAATTTTTGGAGCAAAAGAATATACATCTTATATTCTTTTTAGGAGATTTATTTCCTCATTGCTTAGGAATCTGTGTCGTTTTCTGGGTAAATCTTTTTTGCTTAATCCAGCAAAAAATACTCTATCAATTCTTTGAACTTTATAGCCAATTTGCTCAAAAATAAGATTTACCATTTTTATTCCCCCCATAGAGATTTCAAGACCAATTTCATTTTTATCTTTTCCACTTATGTAGGAAGCTGAATCGATTGGGGCTTTTTTCCCATGAATTGAAACCCCATCTTGCAATTTTTTCAAATCGATTGATTTTAGTTTTTTATCCAATTCTAAATGATAAATTTCTTTGATTCTTTTTTGAGGATTAGATAGTTTTTTGGTTAGCTGATCATCATTGGTGAAAAGCAATAATCCAGTTGAGTTTTTGCCCAAACGTCCAATAGGCATAATAATTTCCTTGCACGCCCCAACTATTAATTCTCGAACTGTTCTTTTCTTGGTACTGTCATCCATTCTTCCACTATAATTCTTTGGTTTGTTTAGCAGCAAATACCTTGTAGGTTCCGATTTTATTCTGGCATCATTAAATTTTACCTCATCTGCCGGCTGTAGTTTGTAGCCCATTTGGGTAATTACTTTTCCATTTACTTTTACTACTCCCGCTTCAATAAATTTATCTGCTTCCCTACGACTACATATGCCGGCTTTGGCTATATATCTATTAAGCCGCATCAAACCATCTTCTGATTTCTTTTTTTCGTTTTGTCTTTTTCTGAAAGTTGATTTCCCCCTTTTTGGCATTATTAAAAATTTTGGCAAAGATAGAAAACTAAAAGTGTTAAAAAACATCTTTAAAGTGTTCTATTTTAGCTTTTTGTGTGCCAAGAATTACGCTAATTACATCAAAGCGAATTTCATAGTCCAAATCTTTTTGCTCTAAATATCCCTCAGCTGCCGATTTGAAAAGTGCTTGTTTTTTTTCAGTAACAAAAGTTTGTGGCTCTCCAAACAAATTATTTGCCCTTGTTTTTACTTCTACAAAAACCAGAAAATCATTATTTTTTGCAATAATATCAACCTCTGCTTTTTGAAATCGCCAATTTGTTTCTAGGATTTTATAGTCCAAATTGCTGAGATACTTTTGTGCGATTTGTTCACCCTCTACTCCTTTTTTATTGTGCTCTGCCAAAATCTTAATTTTATTGTAAATAT
>CAJWUS010000116.1 GCA_913047525.1 uncultured Flavobacteriales bacterium
ACTTTCAATATTTAGGAAATATTCTATTGCAAATGATGGTTCTAATTTTGTTTTTCTAATATTGTATGCTACTACCGATTTTTGTCTAAAAAGTGATGAATATCCTTCAAAATTCCCTTGAGTTTGCCATCTCGCTCTTAGATCAAGCAAGAATCTTTTTTTGAGTTTATCTTTATAATAAACATCTGAGTAGAACCTATTTTTTTGAGCTAATACAAATCTCTTATTCCAATCATTCGAGAAGCGATAACCAACAGCAAAACTAAAATGTTTGTTGTATTTTCTTTTAATTCTTATATCAGTAAAAAGTTTAGATTTTACGGAAGAATTCTCTCTAAAACGAGCTCCTTGTTTTACTATTAAATCTGTTTTTTTAATTAACTTCTTTGAGGCAGAAACAGATGTCCACGTTTGAAAATCATTTTCCTGAGCTATAGAAAAGAAAGGTAAAAATAAAAGTATAAAGATTTTATTTAGAGTCGTCCTCATAATAGAAAATACGAATGTTAGCTATATCACGCAAAAAATCAATTCTTCTTATTTCATATCTGATGATATCAATACCCGTCCTTTCTTTTAAATCTGCAAGAAGTTCCGTTTTATTCTCTGGTTTTATGAGTTCAATTTTTTCGTAAATAATATTCTTTCTGGTTTCGTGTTTCAGAAGCCAAAGCCGCTCCATCCCAAAGGTGACAAATACAATTAGTAAATTGGCAAAAACCAGCTCAGCATAACTAATTTTTTTGTTTGCTAATGCATTCACTACCGATATTCCAATTACTAAGAAAAGATAAGTCATCTCTTTGATAGCAATAGGATCAGTTCGGTAGCGAATAATACCAAATATTGCAAAAAGCCCTAAAGCAAATCCTAATTGAAGTTTTACATTGTCAAGTAAAAAACAAAGTAAAAATACAGTTAAGCTTATTAGTAAATAAGTAAAAAGATAATCCTTATTCTTTGTTATAGGATAATAAATACACCGTACAATTAAAAGTACAACTCCTAAATTGAAAGTTCCTTTTATAAGAAGCTTAAGAAAATCCTCAGAATCCCAAACGGGTGTACCTAAAAATTCTAAACTATCCAGCAAGATCAGTAATAATTCCATTATACTTGTTTTAATTTATTAATAAAAAGTTGTTTCTTCTTAAATCTGTTTTGCTTTATATTTTGCCATAATTGCATTGTTGAAATACAATATTTACTCAAACGCATGGGCAAGATACTCATTTCTTTTGCAATACGCATAAAATCAGATTTTCTGCTCATTCTTTCTTGCTTTACTTCAGCAATTACAATATCTCTCAAATCTCCTGATTCTTTTTCATTTTCAAACGATAAATTTATATCAATGGTAAGTCGTTCCTTTTGTGTTTTATGCACAAATGTAAGTCGGCTAAAATTAATCCATTGCTTTGCACTAACTTCTAGTTTCTTACCTATTATTTTTTCAATGTATTCTTTTTGTTCAGAGGAAAGCTTTTCAGAGATTTTTGCAGCTCTCATCCTTTTTTTAATGGTCTTACCTTTATTATTTTTAAGTTTTATCTCCAGAAAAGTAAGGCCACTACCTACATATTCTCTAAAACGAATCTTATTTCTGTTTACCCTGCTATTATGATGATCGATATAGAATTTTCTGTCTTCTGTATCAAAATAAAGAGATTTATATGTTTGAATTCTTTCGTCATTTACTTCCAAAACTTTATAGAATGCCTGCATCTTTTCTAAGAGTTTCTCCAAATTAATTACCCTAAAAACAAATTTAGTATCGGTTCTATTCATTAGTTTCACTTCACCCATTTCAGATAATGAGATAGGTGTGAAATCAGAAAGGTTTAGTATAGACTTCACTTATTGATTCTTTTCAATTACAAAATCATCAACCTTGTTGGTAGAGTTGTTCGATTTAATTTCAATATGGTGAAAAACAGGATAATCATAAGTAGTGTTCATATCAGAACTATCAGCATAAGTATAAATGGTATATTTTCCTTTTCGTAAAAACTCAAAACGATACCTTCCATTATAATCTGTTTCAAATTCATCATCATAAATAGCTGTTTCATCATCAGAATAAATAATAAAAACATCCTTACCCGCATCTAGCTGATAATATAATGTGTCAATTTGTCCTTGAGTTGTTTGATAGGTGTGAATCTTATATGCTTTCCCTTCAATTACTGAAGTGCCTCCTTCTCCTGATTCTTTTTCACAGGATGTAAATCCGATTACAATAACTAATAAAATTACTATTCTTTTCATATTTATTGTTTTATAATTTTAATCACTTTTTGATTTGATTTTATAAAATATACTCCAGCATTCCAATTAGAAATATCGACTGAAATAGTATTATCTACATAATCGCTAAACACCTCTTGCCCTATTAGGTTATGAATGCTCAAATCACCATCTGCTCCCAGAATATAAATTCTATTATTGGAAGGGTTAGGATAAACACGCATTTTACTACTAATATTCATATTAGTAATTCCAGAAATATTCTGATTATTTGCTTCATAAGTTTCTCCTTGATGAATAAAAGTTCCCGTTCCATTTGGAACTCTAGCATAAGCCACATCATTTGGCATATTTACAAAATGAACTGCATCAATTATAGTTCCATTTGGATCAGTAAGATATACCTCCTCTTGATCAGCAGAAAGACGATAGGTAGTATGCAATCCTGCTTGTGTGTTTCCAGCCGTATCACACCAAATTATCAAATAATCATTCGGAGAAATACTAACATTAGGAAAAGACCATTTTGTCAAATCATTCTCAGAATCAGAAAGATAATAACCAGTTAAATTGAGTGAGAAATTATTACCATTGTAAAGTTCTACCCAATCATCATATTCCCCACTTTGATCAGCTATGGCGCTAATATTAGAGGCCATAATCTCATTGATTACTAAATTATCAACCACCGCTAACTGATGAAATTCTTTTTCCGCTCTTTCAGGAGAGAAAATACCAGCATCATTATTCTCAGCATAAATATAGTATTGTACATCTCTTGCATCTACATCAATTGCAGCACTATATAAACCAGTTCCATTATCAACCATGGCGGTTTTTGTAAATGCATCATGAAATTTAAATCGATAGCCTAAAAATACATCTGTTGCATTTGTAACTTGGGCAGAAATAGTTACACTAGTATGAGGTGTTGGATTAGATGGACTTGAAGTAATATTACCGATTGTAGGAGGTATTGCTGTAAACTCTGGAAGAGATTGAATATATGAAATTCTTGCCCCCATTAATTCTGTAATTCCTACAATACTATTTTGTGTACCAACAGAAGAATTTATATTGGATATAAATTCTGCATGTGAATAAAACCCATTTGGGTCAGCATTGACAGATGAATCAATTATAGTTTGTAATTGTAATGCTCTTGTACTATAATCGTTATTAGCAAATTGCTCATTTAGTATTGTTCGCATATGCGCAACATACATTCTTTTATACTGATCGGATGAAAACATCTGGCTACACATCTTATTTTGGTTATTGGTACTTCCATGAAAAATATCCAATTCTTGCAAATCCTGAGTGGTAATAGGAGTAGTTAAGCCATTTTTAAATGTACCAAAAGATCCATTTAAGTCCCAAATAATTGGTGAAAAATTACCATTATTGTCTTTAAATAAATAAAAATTATGAGGGATATTATTTATTGGTCCATCAAGTGTAATTGTTAAGTTAGAGAAAGCCATCATCCAAAGGGTTCTATCTTCATCCAACACCTTCTCAACTTCAGAAAAATGATTATTAATAGTATCTAAAAAATTTCCTAACTGAGTCCAATCATTTGAGGATTGCATTTCATAAGCCTTCTGCAAACAATTGGTATCTGTAAAATATT